>NZ_CP060244.1:2225000-2525000 GCF_014672835.1 Entomobacter blattae
CGCCCATCACATCTTCTCCCGATATTGAGCGGGAAGCCCTTTCTGCAAACATACTAGACGATTGGGTGCGAG
This sequence comes from Entomobacter blattae, assembly GCF_014672835.1. NCBI lineage: Bacteria > Pseudomonadati > Pseudomonadota > Alphaproteobacteria > Acetobacterales > Acetobacteraceae > Entomobacter > Entomobacter blattae. The sequence goes on from NZ_CP060244.1 coordinate 2,225,073, forward strand.
AGTAAAGCCCATTGCCTGAAAGAGTTGGATACTGAGCTGCACCCGTGATGCCTAAGGAGGCCCTGCTTTCTTCTATACGAGCAGACGCTGCTTGCACATCAAGGTTCTGAGATGCAACCCGTTCCACCAAACTATTTAATAGTGGATCATTAAAAGCCTTCCACCATTCCACATCCAAATGCGCAGCAGTAAGATTGCTTTTCTCAGCAAGACTTCCAGAAAATAGCGTAGTGGACTGAACTTGTTGACTTGACCATTCCTTGGGAGACCACACAACAGGGCTTTTATAGTCTGGCCCCACAGCGCACCCCGCAACAAAAATCACACAAATACCTAGTGCTGATCTCACCTCTCTTGGTAGAGATCTCCGTTTTTCTTTCATCCCAACGCTTCCAACTTGATAGCCCATACGCATAATCTATGGAGTAAAAACCGTAAAACCCGGCAAAATAAAAAACAATATTTTTTTCTTCCCCTACTCATTCTCAGGAAATTGCCTTGGTTGTAAAGTAATCACCAATAATTACCAATACTGCCTTTTGAACCAATACTCCAACTTTCTGCAAAGCGCCCACCCTGTCCATTTCGAAGATAATCGTATTTTATTAAAATGTTATTTTTCCTCTTGCACTTTTCACCAAGAAAATGTACCACCAGCAGAAATAATCGTATTGAGATCAACGCTGCTGTAGCTCAGTGGTAGAGCACTCCCTTGGTAAGGGAGAGGTCGACAGTTCAATCCTGTCCAGCAGCACCAGCATAAAATCTAGAGTTTTTTGGTTTCACGTTCACAATAATTTCTTCGAAAACTATGCCAGCTGGCCTAGTTTTTTGTTACCTCACTCCCCACCCTATTCTCTGCCCAGCCAAAGTCACCGGCGAACCAGTTTACGACTCGGTATGGCCACACGAGCCAGGAGCCTTCCTTGGGTGGTTTGGTATGGCTGGCAATGAAGTTACACACAATCACAACCAAAGCAGCGTAGAGCGAGATATCGGTGGGGATTAAGTCCATGTTCCCACTCACCAGAGCGGCCATAATAGCAACCAGATAGGTCGTGGCAGTTTTAGAGGGTTTCATAGTTTAACTTTCATAGGTGTGAGTTTGATATCGTGAACTAACAAAAATCAGAGAATATGTTAGTTAAGCCACAATGGCCGCTGCGAAGTGGGGAATGTTGATTTGTGGATTGGCCTTACCGAGTGCTGTGTTGTAGACCTGCTTGTGATAGATGCTGAGGGCTGCGGCATCTCTGGCATCAGGAAGTTGGGCCTTGGCGCGTAAATAGAGGATACGACACAGGGCAGCCCCATAGGCCAGGTTGTGCATAAGTTGGCTCTCCCCTCTCCTGCCCATTCATAATGAAGGTAAGTTTGGCGACCAGATCAGGCTTGTAGTGCAGGTAATTCTGCCAGATATCCTTATGGGTTGCTGGCTCCATCTGCCACAAACCCAGAGCTGGGTCGTTAATCTGTTTCACATAACGGGCATGGCTTTCGGCCAAAGCTGTGCCGGTGACTAGGTTTATGGCTGCCTCACTGGCTAAACCAAGCGTCGCTAGAGCCGGTGTAATGATGGCGTGTTTAAGCTGGCCCACATCAAGGCCATAGTCGTTTGCTATTTTCATAGGTGTTTCCAATAAAAAAGCCCCCGTGTGGGGGCTGGTTGTTTTGCCTGATAAAGATACACTTTTACAGTAGCAGGCTGATTTCGATCTATTACGTAATACGGCCTGTAGCTATTACACTAATTTAATAAAAATCTGCGTTATTAGATAATAAGTTATTAAATCGTAATAAAAATAAACCTTATCCTATTGGATTTATCTTTATTAATATTGCTAATAATAATTGTTATCAATAACCTAAAGGATGGAGACTATTAGATGGTATGCATCCTTCTCTCTCACGATGAAACACTCCTCGTTTGCGGCGCAGAAAACCAACCTAGAGGAACGGCTACAGCACAAGGAGCTATTGCAGGGATGACAACAGGAGCAACTATTGGCGCAAGAATAGATGGATTGCCCGGAGCTGTTGTCGGAGCAGCGGCAGGCGCTGCTATTGGAGGAGCCGCTGGTTATTATGGATACAATATAGGAGCGGCCAACGCTGCCACAGGCTCTTATGGGCTTCCAGTTGGCTATAACAGTTTTTCACCTGCTGAAAGATATGTTTTCTCTGTTAGCCATGGTATACCGTTTTCTCAAGATCTCTTTAAAGAGATATTTCACTAAGTCTTAACTTTTAATGCTGAGAATTTTAATTTCGCATATGAAGTTCTCAGCATACAACAATTAAAAGAAAAAAAATGAGAAAAGCTATTACAATATGTAGGGACTACAAATACGATATGCTATTAGGATTTCTCTCCATATTTATTATTTTTTTTAATGCATTTTCTTTACAAGAAAAGTCAAACATCCCCATTTTTATTCCTCTGTTATTAACAAGCCTATTACTTTGTTATGCTGTTTTTGTATCACGGCTATATCTAATATTGATTATTCCATTCCTATTTATGTTTCTCTAATGTAAGTATTATAACAACACTACTCCTTCTTCTCCCTCTCCCGCTCGTAATCCAGCTTCTGGCGCTTGTAGTCGAAATACAATCGGATAGCACCGTGAAGGGTGGCCATAACCACGGGGCCGAGGGCAATCAGCATGACGATGATGGGATGATGGGCTTCCAACCAAGACAATTCCAGTTCCATTCATCGTAACCCCGCAACACAACGAGAAACCGCAAACATATTAATCCCAACCCAACCCGTCCCTAATGCAATACCAGGATGTACACCAGCCCCATAGATATAGATGTTCAGCGTTGCCCAGCAGGCGAGCCAGCCGGCAATAAACGCACATGTTCCCCGAAATAACAGGCTTTTTGTGCCCAGGGAAATAATCTGCAACAAGCCAACAATGAGCATTAAGGTTTGCCACATATGGTCAGGCAGGACATGGGTAAAGCCCAAATCGGGCGGCCATTCAGCCTCTGGTTTCGAGGGGCCGTAATGGGCCAGGATAGGAAAGATCATCAAAACAGAACCACCCCATAATTCTGCAAACCAGTGGTCTTTACTAAACAGGTTATGACGGTAGCCAATTAGCCATGCCCTGCAACTATCAATCAAGGTGAATATTTTCTTTCCCCTAATAAAAAAGCCCCTGTGTAGGGGCTGTTTTTTGTGGTGTCTTCACGGAAAAATCTTCAATAAATAAGGCACCTGAATAGGTGCCTTACTAAACGTAAAAAATTTATACTCAAAACTAATGATAATATTTCCAAGCAGCGCCTGCAGCACCTAAAACGCCGCCAATAAGTGCACCACCAATAGCGCCGCCGGCAATGGTACCTGGACCACCAACCAAGCCAGAGTAAGCTCCCTTACCGGCCCCTGTAATGGCGCCCCCAACTGCACCACCTACGATGGTTTGCCAAGAAAAATTTTTCCTCCCTGAAACAAAAAAAAGCTCTTCAGTAGATAATTCTCTCATGGATGATAATGACATTATTTAATACTCCCTAGAGTTACGAATTATAAATAAAAACAAAGTAAGGCAAACCTCAGTCGCCCTTTATAATCCATTTGATGCTGGCGCCAATTGCGCCAAAATGCGCACCAACAAATGCACCACCAGCAGCCGCAGCTGGTCCACCAACTGCCCCAGCAAGCCCAAAGGTAGCTGCGGACCCAGCCACACCAATACCTAAATCTTTTAGATAACCGCCAACACTACGTTTTCCCCCAGAAACAAGAATAACTTCGGTTTGTAAAAGCTCTCTCATAATAATTCTCCTTGAAACGATGTTATATCATCTTTTCTGTATTTAGGTATATCTTATTGGATTATATTTTAATATAGAAAAGATTGAAATATATAATTTCATTTTTTATGTGTTATAGTAACACTTTATTAATATTCTCCCGTTTTTAATCTCAAACCTGTAAGCTTTCTCTCCACCCTCAATTCAGCTGCTGATTAAAGTGCGGTTGTATGCGTTACGGGTGCCCGGCCTCATTGCCGAGCGCATCTGTCCAGAGTGTTCCATTGGCCCAGACGGGGATACCTGGCGTGTGATCTGCGTTTAGGGTGGAATAGCAATCTGAGCAGTAACGTTGTGTGCCTGGACGATTTGCCGAGCCCAGATTGTTATAGGGCGTTGGTGACAAAACCAGATTGTTGCCAACGTTAATATCACCCGTTGTATCCAGCTGGGCCGTTTTGACGAGCACCCCAGCACCGGATGACGTAGCGAATTTAACCGTGTTCGCACTTTCTGCCTGGATATAGGGGTGGCCCTGGCTATCACCTGAGTCAGGCATAAACGAGAACGAGCCGTTAACAATGGCAGAGCCGAGGGTAACACTGCCATCATAGTGCTGGATCACACCGCATTGGCCAGACCCACCACAGAGGGCTAACCCGCCTGTATTACCCTGCCCATTCCAGACAATGTCTCCCTCAGGGCTTGATCCGGTAAACTGGCCCTGAACCCCATCAATCAATAGACCCAAATGCAGGCTCGTATCCTGCCAGGCAGTGGTGGTTCCATCCTTGGAGAGATAACTGGCCAGACGAAAATTATGCCCGCTATCGCTCCATGCTGAATATTCGAGGCCAATACGTTTTTGTATGGCCCCGTTCTGGGCCAGGCCAACCCCCTCGTTCCCGTGGACGTAAAAGGAATTGGCACGAATGACATTATTTTTGGCCGCCTCGTTGATAACGAGGTGATCCGCAATATCGCCCGCCAGCTGCAAGTCGTAGCTGTCTGTGGTGAGCACCTCCGGATTATGGTTTTCAAACAGGGGCGTAATAGTCAGACCGTGCAGGGACACACTATGGGGACGCACTTCATGCTTGATAAACATGTCCAGCTCTTCTCCCTCAAGCTGGTGAATGGTCGAGATCGCCAGTGATCCCGCCTTGGCCCCATCATAGGCGAGGAACAGGTTACGCCCAAAGGTCTTGTTGGGCGCACCAACAAAAACCACTGGCCTTTTATAATCAGAATACCAGCTGTCATAGCTGGTTGAGGGCACCTGCCCTGCAGCCGTTGAGCCAATACCGGGAACGGCCCATCCTGTAACGTAAATATGGGTAGCATCCCACGATTTGATAAACCCGAAATAACTGCGCAGGGTTGGCAACAGCCCCTGAGCTGTGCCTGTTTCAGGGAGGGACGAGTCAATGGAGTTGGTTTGAATATACATATTGGGGTGGAGTTGGGCCATTTGGGCGGTTGTCATAGGGGTTTTGAGGGTGACACCGTCTGCTGTATAGGCGCTCACATCCAGAACCATTCTGGCCGTGGTATTATCGGCAAACTCGTAAAACCCGACCTGGTCAAAGTTAATAGAGTTCACCACAGAGGCCGCCCCGTTGCGGTAATCCACCCCTGATATGGCAGGCCTGCCCCCGGCCTCGGTGATACCGTCTGCGGTCATAATCAGGCATAAGCCGCACCCTGCGCCAAACGCCCCATAGGGCTGAGATGAGACATAAAGCCCTCGCGAGAGTTTGTTGCCTGCACTGTCTTTAAACCCGCCAATAAATGAAAGGTCGAGGCCTGCCAGCTCATCAGGTGCACCATTGGTCATTTTAATAATGCTTTCCCCCGCCCCGTTCTGAACAGTCATCTCTCCAGAGACAAAACCGCCAGGGGGAACAAATGGGGCCGGCGACTTTCCATAGGCCGTAGACATAAAAAAAGCAGCCAAGGCTGCTATAATGTAATTCTGTTTCACGCCACTCTTCCTAACCTCAAAAATTTTCTTCCTTAGCCACGCTTATTGTTGGAATATTCCCGTTGTTCCACAGGGAAACACCATCTCCCGGGTCAGTAAGGGGTAGCTCTGCCATAAAATCCTCAAACATCTGCTTGAATAGAGCACTATTCAACGAATCGCCCTTCTCCCCCTTGAGAGAGGCTACAAACTCGTCCTCGCTCCCCGTATGGCCAGTATCAAGCCAGCTCTGATAGGCCGATTTACCAGGCTCACCACGTGGGCCGCCCAATACGATAATAAATTTCCATGCGTTACTACGGCTGCCTGGAGTAACGGGTTGATACTGCCACAACCCGTTCGTGGTCTCGTTAATCACCAGGTCGTAGACCAGGGGCGCAAACCCGTTAGGGGGAACGTAGGAAGCATCGGGGTCTTTGTCTGCTATCCAGATCTGCGTTCCCCGTATCCCACGCCCCAATGATACAGGCGGACAATTGGGCCCACTGATCAGCCCCTGATCCATCACCAGGCTTTGCAGCACGACCTCACGCACCTCACCGGTATCCAAAATGAGCCGGAAACGGATACCAGAGCGCATATTCAGCGTGCCGCCGGAAATAGTAACGTAAAATGCGCCCCTGTTTTCAGGATCAGCCACAAACTCCGAGAGCACCAATTTAGGATCACCAGCTTCTGCACTGATGGCTGTAAGCTCATCGTCTCTGGCAAGCTGGTTATGAAAGTCGATCCAATACCGCCTGCTCTCCCCCGGCCCCTTACAATTCAGCAGCATCACCTGGTGGCACAATTTCCCAGGCGGCACCACAAACCAGTCCCAAGGGGATACGTCCGTAGGTGGTTTTGGCTTAAGGCAGTGGCTGTCGGGTGGTAAACAGGTTTCGTCTATTGTGACAATCTCCTGTTTGCTATTTTGATAGGGAACAATTCGGCTCATATTTTCCTCACAAAAAAAGCCCCCATGAGGGAGCTTGGAAATGTTAATTATCATTGTATTTAATGTTTACCGACGGCGATTATGTGTACCATGATGTGTGTATCTGGATAATAGTTGTGGTTGTTATCGTAGAGGCCAAATTTAACGTGATCGGCCGTAACCTCAATCAACTGTGGGTGGCAGCCACGCACGTCGTCAAACGCTGTTAGTGTTACTACCGGTGGACTAGAAAACGGCCTGGCAAACGTATAGGTATTGTTATTAGTATAGGGAAATGAGAGTGCCTCAAATACAATCTGCTGATTATAGGCCCCTATATTAACCCTATTGTCCCCGCTATCAAAATCCTTCTTATACGTTTCTGCCGTCACATAATTCCCTGGGGGCTGAGAATTTTTAGTTACATATTCACTAATTTGATGCGCCACATTTCCGTTGGTGGGAATAGCAAACAGGTGATTATTGGCTGATAATACCTGTAGATAAGCACCGGAGTTATCCGCTTCTGGAGCATTGACCATCTGAATGTTTTTGATACCAACATTCCCTCCACCCCCCTGCCCGTCTACGTAATGATTTTGCACCGTATTGCGTAAATCCGATATCTCAGACTGAACCTGGGTATGCAAATCTGAAACCGCTGACTGGATATGTGTATTTGCATAATCCTGTGTCGCAAGAAAATCTATTGTTCCGTTGAGGCGTTTCAGAAAGGGCGCATTCCCGCCTGCACTCCACCCCGTTTGGATATAGGGGGTATCACCACTCCCCAACCCATAGGAAGTTGGAAAATAAAAGGGGTGTTCTACGGCATTGTTTTCATCAAGGTCGTCCCTACGGCCTGAGTAAATGGCCTCTCCTCCTGTTGTGCTGGCTATATCAATTCTCTGCAGGCTAACAGAGGTCAGGTAGTGTTTATACACCCAACCATCCTCTACCAGATCAACCAGACCTCCATCGGGCGTAATAACTCGAACAAATTTCTCCTGGTTCCCAAATTCGCCCTCTTTTTGGATAATAGAAATATGAACAATTCCGATATCGGGGTAGTCTGTATTAGAGGTCGTTACGGGGAATGGAATTTTACTGCCATCCTCCCTACTCACCAGATAGGGCTGGCCGGCATCTGTAACACCGAGCCCTGAATAGCTGGATGATGTGAGAATATTTGCAGGCATTGACGAGAAAAATGCCCTGTAGATTTTATCGGCAACCGTATCCACCGACATGCTATCGGTGATATCCTCGTTAAGGTGATCGGTTACGATTTTTCCCAATGCGGAGGATGAAAGTGTTGCCTGGCGAAGCGCCTTGTTCTCCTGATGAGAATAGGCAATTCCCTCGATAAACCCCCTTCTCAAGTGCGCCACCTCGCCCTAAGAGCTGTGCCCATGTTTCATCACTCACCACGTTCGCTCCTGCTCCAGAGGCAAACGGTAAAAACCCATTCTTGGCCATAAAATAATCCTATTTAAGTTAGTTATTTTTAGGGAAATGCCAGTTTACGGTAACACCAGCCGGTTTTAACGGCAGGTATTCACCGATCAGCACATACTGGAGCGCTGTTGGAATAGGAGGGCCTGCAATATGAATATCAACTGCCATATCCCCCTCATCCATTTTGACCGTGTAAGCCCCACCCTGCTCCGCTGCTACGGGAGCAAGCAACGTCTGGATAATCATTACCACTGTTGGCAGGTCACCCCGCCATGAGTTGGCAATGATTTTTGCCTTGAGTAGCCCGCGGTAATAGGCATCATTCAATCCCGTAGTCAACACCAGGGGATCGCCTGGCTTCCACCACGGGGCTTCATCCCAACCCAAACCCGTAATATCATGTGAAAAATACTTCGAAACCTGCACAACAATATGACGGCTTACCCCAACCCATTGGCCAACAACGTCAAGCTGATTACCCTCTGCATTATCAATATCAAACAGTTGAGGCAGCGAGCAGAGCGTATTAAACAGATCTACAAATGGCGCTACAGAGAGTGTAACAGTGCCCATAAACCGGTTTGCAGATAAATGCTGGGAGGTAACAAGAGACGTGTAATCCTCAAGATGCTTCATCTTAACACCACAACAAAAAAGCCCCTATAAAAGGGGCTGATATTTAACAAAAAATCCAAATAATCACTCAACTATAAAACTTTCGTTAAAACATTCCTTCGGTATAACATATTTTATCATTATTTTATGGCCTTGACTCCTATAAGTATTTCTTAAATCCCCCCACTGTCCGCAGGGAAGCTTTACATGTACTGTGTTATTGTCTACCCATTGTACAGTCTGATTTTCATCAAGAAGATGGCCAATTCTCTTATTTGTTAAAGGACCATTATTTGCTGGAATGATATTATAGTCACTCATCATAATTGTATTGTCAATAAGTGCCCCAACCGTTCCTGGTGATACTTTTTCACGAGCAGGAGATAATATAAAATAATAAAAACTATCTCCTTCTCCGAATAATCCGTAATAAGATACTTTATATTTTTTATCAGGTGAAAAATTCTCATATAGAGCAGAAGTCAAGTCCACAGAAGATAAGTAGTCAATATGATCTAACCATGGAGAGAGTTTCCCTAGCCAGAAACAAAATAAACAGGATAAAATAAATACCAGTTTTCTCATACAGGATGACTTCTTTTCAGACATATACGCTACTACTTTCCAGTGAGATCATGATAGAGTTTAAAACCCATTAGGGTATTTTCTACATTAGTTTTTGGAAGGTGGGTATATGTGCTATCTAAGGCTTTACCTTCTCCAAAATTAGAAAGTTTAGCAGCATAAACATCCTGCATGCTTAATATCTCACTTTCTGATAGCCCCATAGCTGCAGAATATAAACCTATATATACCGTTGAAATATCAAGAAACTCAGGATTTGATGGTTCCAACCCACCCCACAAACGTACTAATGGTGCCAGAGCAGGGAAGGTTTGGCTGTCTCGGCTATCAATCCTCTGAAAATCCCATGGGCCGCCCGTAACAAAATTGGCAAGATTAAGAAATGTATTTCCTATTTTAAAAATATCTATCGTTGAGATTCCAGACAGACTTGCTGTAGACTTGACCTGTTCTAAAATTTTATTATTTTGGGCAATTTTCTGCCCAGCCTCTATAAACATCTGAGGGGGATACCCATTAGGATACTGCAGCAGTTTATGCTCCCCCTTTTTATTTACACTTGCGCCATATAGAGGGTTTCCATCCTTATCAAGCAATGGAATAGCTGCATTAGATCCACTATAGGTAATTTTATAGGCAACCTCTTCTTTTCTGAGATCTGTTACGGATTTATGTTCATTGATCCATCTTTGCTGAAGTTCTGGGCTGGGGTTAGTACCCCAGACATCCATATAAGCGTTGCCACGTACTTTACGTGTATCTGCAGAAACATTGATCTGCTCTTCAAAATCCTTCATCGTAGCCTGGTCGTATTGGCCAATAAAATCCTGGTTCTGTTTAATAAAGTCCTGCCACATCTGTGACTGAAGCTGCACCTTCGAAATATCCTGATACTTTGTCAAATATCCTTCAATAGAGTTTCGTGCTTCAGCGCTATGGGCTTCAATATTGCTATAGTAGTTATAGTCATAATTGCCATTTTGCAGATTAATTATCATATCAGATGCAAACTGCTGATTATAACTCCCTGAGGTATGATCAAGGGCAACACCTGTTTTGTTATACCACTGGGTATCATAAACGCCATTATTTACACCAATCACAACCAAATTTTCTCGGGCCGTAGAATAGTTATAGGCAGAAATATTGCCTCCTTTAAACTCATCAACCCTGGCATTGATCCAGTCCTTATTGTCATCTCCACCAGAAGAATACCCAAGAACCTTCGAAAAAAGACCATGCATGGCCTGTCTGGTTTGAGCACTAGCCGCAATGTTAACATAAGCCTCTCTAAAGGCCGCATTATCAGGCCTTAACTTATCGATACTCTCATTGACCAAAGATGATTGGTTAGAAGACAATGCACCGGTTGTACCCTGATAAGCCTTGACAAAATTCTCCACACGTCCGCGCAACTCTGAAGAACCAAGATAATCCGAAACACCGCTAGCATAGGTTTTCTCCCGAGCTTTGATATCATCGGCCAGTTTTCTATTAAATTCTGAATCGTAGCTATTGGCTGACCCATCGTAAGAACCGCCTTTCAGCTTAATGATATCGGCATAAACACCCTGATTATAACTATAATCAATCAGCTTGTTAAACTCATGATCATAACTGGAAGAGCCAGCCCCAATTTGGTTTGCCCAATCCCGTTCTGTAACTTTATCCCCTGCATTGGCCACCCGCCCCTGTACCACCTTCACAATCTCATCATAAACACCGTGATCGTAACTCCAGTTTGCAAGGTTGGCACGCTCTGTAGCGTAAGTACTATTCCCCGCACCAATAGCGTTTGCCCAGTTCCGTTCACTCACCTTGTCCCCATCAGTGGCCGCCCGACCCTGCACCACCTTCACAATATCATCATAAACACCATTGTTATAGCTCCAGTTGGCTAGATCAGCCTGCTCCCCAGCATAGGTACTCTGCCCACTTCCAATACGATCCGCCCAGCCACGTTCTGTAACCCTATCTCCCGCATTAGCCGCATGACCATGCACATCTTCTATGATCTTGTCATAAACACCATTGTTATAGGCAACATTTGCCAAATCACGCAGACTGTTTGTCAGGCCGTAGCTGTCATCACCCTTCATGTTATTTTTCATATTATCAATCCATGACCCATTCTGGCCATCACTGGCTGCTGTACCTGTAACAGCAAGGAATTGGTTATTGATGGCACGGCTTGTCTGGTCGTTATCAATAATGGAATTCTGCAGTGCACGCATGGTAATGGATGGGTTATTCCACATGAAATCTTTCACTGACTGATTCCAGCCAGAGTTTCTTCCTGAAGAACCAGTTCCTTGTACACGATCTTCTGTTCTGTTCAATGTGTCTGACGTATAGGCTGAATAAACAACCTGATGGCGAATATCGTTAATAGTTTTGTAACCATCACTGTTATTGCCTAAAAGATCCTGAAGATTCTTGATATCTTGCTGTTGGGCTTGATCTGAGGGATTAACACCAGAAAAATCCCGCTTCATCTGCTCTATGATATCTTTAACAGGTTGGCTATGAGCAAGAACCTTCCTGAACTCAGATAAAGACCCGGCATTCATCAGGGCTTCCCTTAAACCCGTTACAGACTGGTTCTTATCATAATCAAAAGGCAGGCCCATCTCTGCACCTGTGGGATCACGGCCAAAAACATCACGAAAAACATTTTTAATCATATCCCCTGCAGGATCAGAAACAATTGTCGTATTCACCTTGCCATTTTTCCATATGGGAGACACCATGTCCTGTAAGAGGTTCTTCATCACAACATCATTGGGATCATGCTCCTTACGGACATAATGATGGACCTTGTCATTAAAAAACGACTTCTCGTCTTTTGTCATGGCATGACCAAAAAACTGTCGCCCAAAATTGTCAGCTTTTGTGGCAAAGTCATTCTGGAACTGCTGAGAACGGTAATAACTCTCTCCATGCCCCAAAAGACCTTGAGCGGGATAACCATTGGAGCCAATAGGCGGCGGTCCAAAACCACCAATCCAGTTACTCGTAATTGAACCACCACTGTAATTTACATTAATGCCTGAATCATAAACTGATGTAGTTGTTGTAGAAATAATCAGATCTCCAGAACCACTCCCGGTAACAGAGTTAATATAATTTGCAGCTACAAATTCCAGTTTGATTGAACCTGGTTCATTGGCAAAAACTCTCAATGTCTGCTCTACCTGCTCAGCGTGGCTTAAATGCTCACTGGAAAGAGCTGTAAAAGCATCCTGTAAAGGCTTTAATGCCTGAAAATCAGAAGTAAGGGTGGTTGAACCCATAATATCCGTTGCCAGGTGGAGGAAAGCCCCTTCCACAACTTTTTGCACACTTACGTGCTGAGCTTGCGAGGCATGCTGCAAAACAGCACTTTCACCCAGAGAGGTTCCGTGAGTTACAAAATCTTCTACCGCAGAGACAAGGCCACCATAAAACTGCCTGTTATTGACAATATCACTATCGTTACGGGAAAATCTATCAATCAAGCCAGAAAGAGACTCTACAGAACCACTCATGAGAAATAACCTTCTTATAAAAAATACATCGGGCCAGCCTTCACAGGCCATAAATTAATAATGCATCTCATTAGCTTTCTATTAAATTTCAGTCCATATCATTATCTGAGATATTAATTCAAAAAATCGTTATTATTAGCTATTTGAAATAAATATTATCAGCCAACAAATCATCCTGATACAGCTCAAAACCCGATCTCTGTTGTGATACTGACCTGAGAGATATCAATAGCAGGTTTTTGTTTATAGGTTAGGGCGATTTGTTGTTGGGTTATGGCGTTTTCTGATGTGCCTAACAGAATAGAGTTAATCACATAAGCTTCCCCCCCTTTATCGGCAGATAAACTTGCTACCGGATAGAGGCGTGAGGCATAAAGCGTGGTGCCAGCAGGGTATGCGCTGATTGCCTCAGCTACAGCATTCTGGATTGATAGCCCAATGGTGCTGTTCCATTTCTGGTTAATTGTAATAGCAATTGCCACGTAAATAGCAACGCGTTCTGGCCGTGAAAAATGAACGATGCGGGTTTGGCCTGCACTATCCGTTACAGGTTCCGTAACATCGCCATAAGTGCCAACCCCCATGCCTTTGGTATTCGCAATCGTTTCTGCAATAGCCTGAGCATCACCTCCATCAATAACCAAAGCCACACTGTGAGAGGGTACGCCATTCAGAGCCCGGGTTGCAGTGTCATTCTCGTAGACTGAAACCTCCGCCACTCCTGTTATGCTCTCAAGTGCACCAACCATACCCTGAAGAATGCTTTTAGAGGCAATCATCGTGCTTTGCGCCTGGCGTTGCCGCAACTGGCCATCTGTCTCTATCGGCTTGCCCAGAGTGGCTGCCGTAGCATTGATCACCCCAGCCCAACCCCGTGTAGGAGTGTTAATGACAGTAAGGCTGCCTGGGGTCGCTGTAATGGCACCCTCCTCACTGCAGGTCGCCGTAACGACAATGAATCCTTCCAGGGGAATAGTAACCTGAGCGGGCAAACTCCACACCATATTGGTCACATTATGGCGGATTGCGCCGTTCGTAATTACGACGCCAGCATCGCCCGTAATGGTAACGTCGCATGTTGAGCGCGTAGCAACTGCTCTGGCAATGCCATTGATTTTGACCACAGAGGAAAGCCCTACCCCTTGGGCCGTTGATGGAGAAAACGCATTGTAAACCCCAACAGCAGCAGAGACCACATCGTAATATGCCCTGGCTTGAACGGCAATCCACTGCCCATCTTTGGTTGCGTTATCCAGCACAATATCAGTGCCGTAAATTTCCCTGTAGCGGCTCTGATACCAGGCCAGAACCATTTCAAACGTTGGGGCGTGAATACCTGTTATATCCACATTCAGGGCAATATCGGTTGTGTCGGGCAGGACAAACCCTACACCTAATGTTGTGTTATCCGCCATTATTCTGCCCTGACAAAACTACAGCTAGAGGCGTTACGCCATAAGCCGTGTTGATGGTGAGGTTTACGCTAATGTCTCGTATTTGTGAGGTGTCGGCCTGAAAGGCCGTAATGGCCCTAACGCCTGGAGTTGGCAGCACGCGGGCACGTAAGGCTGGTTCATACAGGGTTTGCCTGCCTTTACCCAAAACATTGAGCTGCCACGGTGTGCCCTCCTGCGTATCAAGAAACCACTCCCCCAGCCATAGGTTCAGACGGTTTTTAACCAGCTGACCAACTCCCTCGCGCTGATCGCGCCAGAAATCCCCCTCGCTATTGCCAAAACACATATCACCTTCTGCACCTTCCTTGCGAATTCTCATATTCAACCCCATGTATCACGGTCTAAAAGAAGGTCTGCCATTTTGAAGCTCCTATTTTGTAATAAAGTGCTGAATTACGGAACCAAGGTTGAGAACCCACGCCATAACAGCCAACCAAATCGCAAAAAACTTCCAGGCTGATAAACTATTCATAGCTTGAAAAACTCCTTGTACGATCACAAGTAAGGTTGTATACTTCTTCATAAGTTCTTCCTTGCTTCATTCAAGGTCTGAATCAGAACCCCCGCCAGTGCTTCCAACACGGCGGGGGTTCGCTATTCTCGGGTTTGTAATATTGTATAGTTATTCAGGTTGGGCCGTTGTCCCGCTTCCTGTCTCGACCCCACCATGAACGTGGTTTTGCAGGCTGATGGAACCGGCTTTTACATCGCCTGAAGCGGTAACCTTTCCTTCAACAGTGATATCCCCCCTGATGTGGGTTTCCCCCTCTATCTTTACATGAGCCGCTTTAATGCTGACCTTGCCCTTTTCAAGGGTGATAATTGCTGACCCGTCCTCAGCTTTTAACTGCATTCCGGAGCCTGAAACCCCTTTAACAGGGTGCGCCAAGCTCGCAAGGCCAAAAATGGCCATTCCATCAGATAAATCATGCGTCCTGTGGTCATGATGGGCTTGGGCTTTACCGGTTTGCCAAAACTCGTCAATAGAGCGGGTGGAAAACACAACCAAACATTCGTCACCCTTCTGGATGGGAAATGTGATGACAAATCCACCGTCCCTGGGAAACACAACAGGGCATTCCGGCAGGTCTGGCAACGCCTGATGTGTCCTGTTCCCTAGCTCGTCAACCGTATAACCCGAAACACCTGGGGAAACAGCAACCGTGTTTTTCTGGGCATCATAATGGGTTACTATGGCGGGAACGGCCGTCCATAGGCCAGATTTCAACCCATCGAGCCAACTATGTATGGCTTCCTCTGGATTGTGAAATAACTCGCGTGGGTCTGGCATAAAACTTTCTCTTATATTATCGTGTTATATATGTTATTACTTTTGTAGTAACGGAGAATGAAGTGATTGAACTGAAACTTAGAAAATTTGGCAATTCTGTCGGCCTAGTTCTGCCAAAAGAAGTATTGGAGCATATGAAACTGCAGGAAGGCGAAAAGCTCTACCTGACCGAAACACCCGATGGCAGTTATCGCATTGGCCCATACAACCCCACCTTTAAGGAAAAGATGAACAAGGCCGATAACATTATAAGTCGCTATCGCAATGCCCTGAAGGTTCTTTCAGAATGACGCCTCTCTGGCTTGAGGAAAGTGACATTCTACCCCTTCATGAGAAGCTGCTTGCCCTTAATGGAGGAGCAGAAGGAATAAGAGATACTGGTCTTTTGCAATCTGCCCTGACACGACCTAAAAACTGGTGGCATTATAACCACACGGCAAAAGACGCCATTCTACACATGGCCAACCTATATACAGCTGGCATAATTGGCAACCATCCCTTCATTGATGGTAATAAGAGAACAGGTTTTATAACAGGCATTCTCTTTCTTGAGCTCAATGGTTTTGATTTTTTTGCGCCAGAAGAAATAGCAACCCGGGCTGTCCTTTCCCTTGCTGCATCCTCGCAACGGAGCACAGAAGGAGAAAAGACCTATTTTCTGTTTTTAAAGGAATATTCTAAAAAAGCAGAACTTCATCCCTAACCTGCCCTTAATAGTGAGGTTGGCAACACAGAGGTGGCATCCAACGCTGTACAGGTGATAGAACTCGACCAATCATTGCCCCTGGTATCGCCAGAGTGATCGACAAATTGGATACGATAATTCCCGCTTTGGCTTAACCCCGCAAACTGGCTCCCAGAAACGTTCGGGTTGTTAATGGCATTAGGACTATCTCCACTCACCAGGTTAGGGTTAGCGCCTGCTGTGTAGGACACATCAGCCCGTGCAGCAATAATATCAGACAGATTGATCATGACCCTTTTGCCGGCCTGAAGTCTTGGATTCAGCAGGCATTGTGCTGAAACGCCTCCTGTAATTTGCTGAGGCATGCCAATAAGCCCTGTCGCAGGGGTCAGCGCCACCACTTCATCATTCTCGCCTTGCAATGGGGCAGAAGCTCCGCCCAGAGGATAAAATGCCAGGTTGTTGCCATTCACCGCCCAATTGGTATTGGTGCTGTGCCCCAAAATGCGGGTATGTTCACGCACCATGCCGTAACAAATTTTTGGCCTGCAGCCTGTTGTATCGGTTTTGGGGAGAATAACATTCTTTAACTGCGCATCATCAACAGCCTGCAAGTAGCTATTGGCCGCGTCCTCATGGCTCCACCCTGCGCCGATAACCGTATTGATCGTAGCCTCGCTATAGGTTTTGTCAGCCTCGGTTGCGAGAATGGCCAAATAAGTATCTGTCGGGTTATCACGCACATAGCGGCTCTGGACAATACTGCCTCTGAACAGCTCTGCAACATGCCCACTATAGCCCGCCTCCAGTGAAACCTGACTGAATTCTCTCTGCAGGCGTGATACTGTTTGGGGAGCTGGGTTATAAATGCGCGCCTCCAACGATTTGGGCATTTGTCCTACAATGGCGTGGGTCACGGTAAAGACAATCCGTAAATTAGAGAGGTCCAGCCCATTGCCTGTAGCATCGCCCGCAACCAATTTCAGGCTGCGCCGATATTGAACATAATCATCAACCATTCTCAACCCCCACATAGAGCCGCTGAACAGAGCCAAGCCCCGCAAACTCCACCTTCTGTTCAGAAAAAACACAGTAAAGCTGCACCCCAAAATTCAAATACCCGTATTGAGCTAGTAAATCAGCCCCCTCAATCAGGGGAACCCCGTGTAAAACAGGTGAATTATTGGCTGTGGAAACATCAAAAAACCAGTTGGCAAAACAGCCATCTCGCCAGATAAACTGAAATCGGTAGGCAATACCGTTCAGCGACAGCGTAAACAGCTGTGGGGTAGCAGCCAAGGGAATTTCATAATAGGTGATACTCACACTAACCTCCTGGCAGACTAACAGCCCCTGGCAATAACGGGCTACGATTAGAAAGCGGCTGCACGGATTTTACCCCAAAATCCTGAATAGGTGCCGTTACAGGGCTGGCCTGGCGATTCATGGCGGGCAGAATTGAGGTTTGCGTGGAAACCAGCAATATTTCCTGAGCCACAATCAGAATAACAGCAGAATATTCGTGGGCTGGATCTGTGCCAGTTGTTACACTCTGAAGTAGCATATTCTCATAAACCCGTTTGCGGGTCACAATCCGCAATGGTTCACGAGAGCGCTGCAGGGCTATCAGCTGTTTATACATAGTGATGCTGTAGGTTTCCCCCCATGTGCCGTTAAGAATGGAGGCAAAAAAATCATCATTCTCATTTGTCCATGAAGTGGGGTCGAAATTCTCCACCGCCTCTGTTAAGGCCCGCAAGGAACAATCTGAAAAGCCAATCTCCATATTCAATTGGGCTGGATTTACAAAGGCGTGATCTGTGATAGCCGCCCCACGCTCAACTGGATGCGATGTAATACTAATCGTATCGCTGTGTTTTTCCGATAATGGCACATCAGGAATTACACCTCCTATGCTCCGCCCGTTATTGAACAGGATCGTTGCAACATCTCCAAATAGATCAGTCATTTTTTTTCCTGAAAATGATACTATATTTTAGTTAATTTTCTTGTTGTTAATACTACAATATGATACTAAATAGAGATGAAAGCAAAACACCACCGCACCCTTGAGCGTGTTTTCAAGCGCCCTGCTTCAGGCAATATTGCATGGGCTGACATTGAATCTTTGTTCATGGCTTTGGGTGGAGAAATTTCAGAACGTGCAGGATCGCGCATTGGTGTTTTTCTTTTTAACGAAGTAAGGGTTTTTCATCGCCCTCACCCTTCTCCTAAAACAGATAAGGGGGCGGTTGCCTCAGTCAGGAAATGGCTGGAAGATAATGGAGTGACCCCATGAAAAACATGATGGACATTAATGGTTACCGTGCTGTTATAGCCTTTGACCCCGATATCAACATGTTCCGTGGTGAGTTTATGGAACTGAATGGTGGGGCTGATTTTTATGCAGACACCGTTGAGGGGCTACGCAAGGAAGGCGAATTATCGCTAAAAGAATTCCTTGCTCTCTGTAAGGAAAAGGGCATTCCCCCTACCAAAAGCTATTCCGGGAAACTACAAGTTCGCTTCCCAGAAAGGATACACGCAGCAGCGTCTACCTTAGCCTCTGCCCAGGGAATAAGCCTGAATGAATTTATTGTTCAGGCCGTAACAGAGGCAACCCATAAAGCCTAACCCAGCTTTCTTTTGGAGTGGCGGATTTGTTGGGCCTGCCTGAAAGCATTCAGCTTGCCGTCAACAACCTCCCCCGTTGCCTTGGCAATAGCTTGGGCATCGCCATTTGGCGCATTAATGGTAATATTACTGGTGTAATTGTGGGTCACTGGCTGATCCTGCCGGCCGTAATTGGCATAGTTCCGCTGCACAAGGCTTTGGGGGTTGAGAAGTGGAAGAACAGCTTCAGAAAATTTCCTGCGCTTGATATTGCCTGAATTCAATAGATCCCGTTCTGCTGCTTCAGGCCGTTCAAAACTATTATTAAAACCAACCGCCGCTTCCGATGGAGAGGAAAAGCGCTGTTTCAGAAATGCAGAAAATTCTCCCCTTTCTCCTCCTTTGGAAACTTCCCACAGAAACGCCTGGATCTGATTATTAACATCCTGCTGATAATTCCCTGTTGGGTGCATGATATCAATACCTGTCCCTTTAAATATAGCATCAGCCCGTTCTTTACTCCATTGAAAAAGCCCGTAATGACCGCCAGCAATATTGTTGTTCGCTGCTGGATTAAGACCGCTCTCACGAAGGCTATTCCCTAAAATGCCGGCAATGTGATTATTGTCCGTCCCAAGCACATTCCTAAGCGTACTGCCAATAGATTTAAGTGTTGCTCCGTGATCACCAGCAATAGCCTTAACGCCTAGGTCTCCCACATCTGTTGCTAGTGTTGACGCTTGATGTTTAATCAGCTCCCAGCCTTGCCCTGCCATGGTTTTAGTATCCTGCCAGCTATCAAAGGCAAGCCCTTTAAATGTATTCCAGGCATCCGTATACTGGCCGTGGGCAATCTCGTTGAAGGTTTTTCCCAATCCAAAGATATTTTTCGTTATCCTGTGCAGGGTCTCAATAACGTAATTTTTCAGAAAATCAATAACAGGCTCTAAATAGCGTTTGGCGACAGGTTCGAATGTTTTAAAAAGCTCTACAAACCCCTCCTTGAACTCCTTGAGGCCAGCCATAACATTATCAATGTCACCTTTCCACTTACTCCAGTCGATGAAGGATTTACCACCTTTCCGCCAGGTTTTGTAGTCGAGGTAAAGGGTTGAGAGAGCCCCGGCCAGGCCGAGCACGAGAGTTATGGGCCCACCAAGAATGGCAAAGGCTGTGCCTATCCCCGCAGCAGCGCCAATAACCGCCTGAATACCGCCAGGGAGTTTACCAAACCATTCCAGCAAATCCCCAACAATCTCAATGCCCCCCGTAAACACAAACAGGATAACCCGACCCGCCGTAAGCAATCCTTTGACCACGCTTTTGATCGTGCCCTTGATCTGACCAAAATGAGAAACAATCGCCTCACGGATGGTTTTGATCTGGGCTGCAATCTCTGGGCCCATTTCCGTAACAACGCTGTCTTTTAGCGTAGAAAGGGTTTGGCCAAATTCACGGAATGTCCGCATGAATTCAACGGCACGCTTAGAAGCATCATCGGCATTAAAGCCGACCTTTTTATAAAGCCCCTCCAACTGCGTTGAGAACTGGCCAACTCCACGCATAAGAGCCTGAAGGGTGTTCTCATCAATCCCTAAAACCGAAGCCTGCCCTTTAATGGTGGCGTAGTTAACACCACGAGATTGCTCACCCCGAAACGTTGTGCCCAAATCACGCAAAAGGGCCGTTGTATCGCGTAGCCTGCCTGATGTATCAGTCGCATGAACCCCAAGGGATTGCAAAAACGATGCCCCGCCAGGATTACGTAAAAAGTTGGCCAGCCCTTCTGCTGAAGACAGAGCTCCTTCACGCGTGCCCCCTTGTTGGCTTACCCCATAGGCCAGGGACTGCAGGCCTGTGACCGAGCTGTTGGCACGCTGTGCGGTGTAGGCCAATTTTTCGTAGCGGCTTTCCGTCAAAGCTACAGCAGCACCAACCCCTGTCATGGCCCCTACCAACGCAAGAGCACCATAACGCAGATTCACCAACCCTGCATGGAGACTTCTCGCCCCCTCTACAGCATGAGATTTGGCACTTTGGCCAAACCCTTGGGTGGATTTTTCTAATTTATTGACTTCCCCTTCTGTCGCCTTGGCCTGCTCGCCCAAATTCTCGATATGGCCGTTGAGGTCGTCCGCCTCTTTTGCCACTTCTTCAAAGGATATACCAAGATTTTGAAGGCTTTCCTTAGCTGTTCCAGTCAGGAGGGCTACATCAATCAGAAACTTGCGAAAATACTCAGACTTCGATTTATCAATCTGAATATCCACCGCATAAAGGAATGAATCGAGAATAGTGGGCATTTCATTGATCTCAATAAAAAGGCCCCCATGTGGGGACTGTATTGTTTTAAAATAGTTTAATTAATCTTCTTGAATTTCTGGTATGCTGTAGCTACATTGTAATTACAAACTCAAGGAGTTAGCCATGAAAACAGATTCCATCATCAGAACGCGTATTAATGCTGAAACAAAGGAAAAGGCCATGCATGCCTTAAAGGAAATGGGCATTACAGCTTCTGATGCCATACGCCTGCTGATGACCAGAATAGCAGAAGAAAAGAAGCTTCCCTTTGAAGTTAAGGTTCCCAATGCAGCAACGCAGCAGGCCATGAATGAACTTAATGCAGGCAAAGGCAAAAAAGTATCTTCCCTAAGTAAGCTTATGGCTGACCTGCATGAGAACGATTGAGTATTCCACACGCTTTAAGAAGGATTACAAGCGGGAAAGTAAAGGCCAATACAGAAAGACACTGGATGCTGATCTTGAGGCTGTTCTTTCCCTTCTTCTCTCTGACACTCCCCTACCCACAAAATACAAAGACCACATTCTCATTGGAAATTGGGGAAATTACAGGGAATGCCATATCAAGCCTGACCTGCTGCTTATTTATCAGCTCCCCGATGAGAATACTCTTTCGCTTGCCCGTCTTGGTTCACATAGCGAGCTGTTTTCGTAACTTGCCTATCCACCAACCCTACACAGAGTTTTAGGTGTTTGATTCTCCAAATCAGGGGAAGCAAAAGCCATTCTACCCCTCCCTTTTACTGGCATAATATTCCTGAAGGTTGGCGACATGCCCAACTACATGCTTTCCCCTTATGGGCTATGGCAGGTGAAAGCGGGTAACGCCCCAGCTCCAGTTGTGGACAATGAGCGGGTGAAATGGGGAAACTTCCTTGAAGAGGGAATAGCCAAATACAT
Source organism: Entomobacter blattae (assembly GCF_014672835.1). Taxonomy (NCBI): domain Bacteria; kingdom Pseudomonadati; phylum Pseudomonadota; class Alphaproteobacteria; order Acetobacterales; family Acetobacteraceae; genus Entomobacter; species Entomobacter blattae. The sequence goes on from NZ_CP060244.1 coordinate 2,247,180, forward strand.
TGCTGAAGAAAACGGGTTTACCATTGAAAAAGCACTCTATTATGAGGATGCCCACGTGCAGGGCATGGGTTGCACACCGGACTATCTCATCACGGGCGGAATGGCAGAGAGCAGCGGCCCGGGCGTTCTCGAAATCAAAAACGTCGATTACCAAGTATTCCGTGACAAATGGAAAGCCTCCGGCGAACCGCCGTTGCACATCATGCTTCAACTCCAGCACCAACTGGCTTGCACGGGCCTTGGGTGGGGAATTATCGGAGCGTTGGTTGGCGGCAATCAGCGACACGTTTACCACTATGACGCTCGCCCTAGAACAATGGCAGAAATCCGTAAACGTATCGCCGAATTCTGGCAGTCCATACGGGAGAACAGACCCCCACCCATTGATGGGTTGGAGACAACGGCAGGAATCATCGAAACCCTCTACGAACGGGTCGACGACACCTTAGATCTCACTGGAAATAATGAACTTCCTGAACTTTGCGCTGAAAAGTTGAAGCTGGCCCATGAGCGTAAAGCAAGAGAAGAGCAAGAAGCCGAGATTACTAACCAGATTAAAGCGCTTCTCCAAGGTCATTCAGGGGCAATTTGTAACGGTTTTTCCATTAAGGCTGTCCAGACAAAAGACACGCCAGACAGGGAAGCCCTACCAGGGGAAATCATCAAGGGCCGCAAAGGCAGCACACGCCTTAACATCAGGGAATTTGTACAATGAGCACACAAGCACCAGTAAAACAAAATCAGAAGCAGTCAACACCCGTAGATTTGTTTCAGAGTGAACTGGCGGGTATGCAAAAACAGCTTGTCAGCGTGCTACCTAGTCACATAACACCACAACGCTTTATGCGTACGGTTATGATGGCAATCAATATTGATAAATCGCTGCTCAACCTCAATAGAGAGAGCCTGAAGAACGCTGCTATTAAATGTGCGGCTGATGGACTGCTACCAGATGGCAGAGAAGCCGCTTTTGTCAAATTCGGCGGTGATGCCGTTTATATGCCCATGTTTGCGGGCATTCAAAAACGCATCAGAAACAGCGGTGAAATCGCCTCTATCGAAGCGCGGGTCATCTATGAAAATGATGACTTCCTATGGGAACAGGGCACGGAGAGCAAGCTCTCCCATAAACCGAAATTCCCTGGCGATCGTGGCAATATGGTGGGAGCCTATGCCATTGCCCACTTCAAGGACGGCTCTTCCCCACAATTTGAAGTCATGTCGCTCGATGAAATTGAAAAGGTTAAGGAAAGTTCTGCAGGGAAAGATAAGGGGCCATGGGTACAATGGTATGAGGAAATGGCCCGTAAAACCGTATTCCGCAGGCTGGCCAAATGGCTGCCCATTGATGCCGAAATTGACGACGTTGTACAACGTGACAACGATCTTTACGACCTCAACACCGTATCACAGCCAGCACCTGCACAGGCTAATACACAGATAGAACAACAGGCCCCACCCTCAAAAATGGATGCGTTGGAGGCTGAAATTATCGATGCTGAAAGCGACGCTCTGGTTCGGTCTAAATCCCTTATTGCACAGGCTAAAACACTGGATGCCCTCAACAAGACATTTCAGATTATCCAGTCTGAAAATCTTACGCCTGAGGAGCGGGCCATCACAGAGGAAATGTTCCAGCATAAAGAGCGTGAACTTCATCAGAACACAAATCAGGAAGGGGCACTGGTATGACCCCACACCTGCTCGCCTCAGAACTCCTCTACGGCCTCATAGCACAGGGCGCGCTGATCCTGCTCATGTTCGCGGTCATTGCTCTTGTGAGCCGAAAATAAATGCCCTGGAACTACGGTAATTACACCAACGACGACCTCGACCAGCTACAGCGTTTTTTCACAGATATTCCAAATTGTGAAGATGCACTAGCCGAGGTCACAGAAGAAATAGAGAAACGAAATGAACACCACACACCAGCCGTCACACGGTGAACTCCTAGTCCAATACCACTACGCAATCATGGCAGAGGACACGCTAAAAATTCAGGAAATTAAAAACCAAATCCTGAGCAGGTTAGAGATCAACAACGGGCCAATAACACAGGGGGAGCTAGATCAGCACGGAGAATTGTCAAAATTCTATTCAATAGACGATAAATTTGAGGAGAGGTTTATTGCTAGTGATATTGACGAAATCATGAGCCACGCAAAACCAGGAAAAACATATACCCTCTATCGTTTTGTTTACGTGGGGTGTGGTATTACGGCCCGCTTAAAAAACACGGTAGGAGAAAATTACAAATATTATATAAATTACGCAACTGAAGGGTGGCATGAATTTTTTCCGGAGAGTCTCTTGTGAGCAAGATGGATACCGACATTCGTGCCGGTCTCGTTCTCCCCTACGTTGGCTATGAGGAGGGGGAATGATGGAACGGGTTGTTATTATAAAAGGGCTCTCTTTAGATGAAAGAGAGCCAGAAATTGAAGAAAAAGCTCATGCTTGTCTGATAAAATATGAAAAGGAGTGTAAGCATCTGGGGAATAGGTTTGATCAGGTTTTCACCTCTCTCATGGTCTGCCACTACAATAGTATTCCACTGGATTTTGATCGTTTGCTAAGTTTTGAGGATTTTTCTCTGGCTCATGATATTCTAGGAATAGATCGGTATACAGGGAAGATGACTAACCATTTTCGCCCCCGCTGTGCTCTATGACCCACTTCTACAACGATATAGACAGGAACGCCAATGCGTGGTTGGCAGAGATTATTAAAAACCATCTACTGCCAGACGGAGATATTAATGAGGGATCTATTTCAGAAATTACCCCTGACGAGGTGTCGGGATACACACAATGTCATTTCTTCTCCGGTATCGGGGGATGGCCATACGCCCTGCAACTCGCAGGATGGCCAGAAGACATGCCAATCTGGACAGGATCATGCCCCTGTCAACCCTACTCGGTTGCAGGCAAAAAACAGGGGGACAATGATACAAGGCATCTATGGCCAGACCTATTTAGGCTCATCAAAGCCAACCGGCCCCCTGTCGTTATGGGTGAGCAGGTTGCAGGAAAACTTGGCTATGCTTGGTTCGACGGAGTTTGTGCTGATCTGGAGGGAGAAGGCTACACCTGCCGGGCGGTCGATATTCCGTCTTGCGCCGTCAACGCCCCACACATCAGAAACCGCCTCTACTGGATCGCCATGGCCAACACCGACAGTCAACGACTCAAAGAATGTTTCAGGGAAAAGCCAAATGGGCAGGAACAGCTACGCACTCCCAACCTTGATGACATGGCCGACAGCAACAGCATCGGACAGCAAGAGGGGAAAAGGGACATGCAGGACGCAGGATACGGGAAAGTATTTGCCACAACATATGACAGCTTCTGGGATAACTGGGTACCAGTCACAAGTAAACTCGACGGAAAAACAAGGCGCGCCGAACCCACAATTCCTTTGCTGGTTGATGGGCTTTCCGGACGCGTGGCACTCATGCGGGGTTACGGCAATGCAATCGTCCCGCCGCTAGCAGCGCAGGTTATACGGGCATTTATGGAGAGTTTGGAATGGTAATACGATTTGGGCAACGAATTGATCGACTTATAGAAATATACAAAGAAAATCTGGAAAATCCAAATCGGGACGGGAGGTCTGATTATAACCCCATTCAGGAGGCCATTACGTCCATGACTGAAGAATTCAATCTTGTCTTATCAGAAGCCGAAAAAGCCTGTTTGCATCAATATTTAGCACGAAGAACTTCCACTATTTTAAGGCAATAAAAAATGAAACTCACACAGGAACATGCTGGAGGATATTCAATGAAACTTAAAATCCAAACACTCCCTCACTATGATCTGAGGACATGGGGGTTGCCCTCATACGGTTCAGATGGAGCAGCAGGGTTCGATTTACGGGCAGCTTTTGATATCAAAAAGCAATATCTACATGTATCAGACCCTGATCTGATGTCTGTATTATATGGGAATGACAAGAGGCAATCAAAAGCCCTGCTAAAGGATGCATATTTAAATATTTTTGCAGATTGCACTACTGTTTTTGGTTCAGGAATTTGTATAGAGGTTCCAACTGGATACGAGCTACAAATACGTTCACGCAGCGGCAAGGGCATCAATGACGGCCTTATTATTACCCATGGGGTAGGAACAATTGATAGTGACTACCGTGGTGAAATTATGATCGCGATAAGAAACATATCAAACAAGACGCGCAATATTTTTTACGGAGAGAAAATAGCCCAGGCCATTCTCGCACCTATTTATCGTGCTGAATGGGAACAAACCACGACTTTAACGGAAACACAGAGAGGACAAAATGGGTTCGGAAGTACGGGGATATGACGATACTATCTCAAATCTCATTAAGAGGTTTGGAGAATACAATGGTTCACTTCTGGAAAATTACGGAGACCGCTCACAATTTACATTGTCAACGTTAAGCCTTTTTGTTTTTATGAGCGATTTTATTAAAACAAATGGCCTGCAAGATAATTTTCTAAATTTCGTGGATGAGTTTTTTTCTAATCACAATAACGGTGAGCGCATAGAAAAAATGCAACGCATAATACGGTCTACTGCGGCTGGGATGGCAAAAAATGAGAAAGAAATCCTCAGCCGCATGAAGGAGGGCAGAGATGGGGATTGAAAATTTATTAGACCCGAAAACACCAGATAAAGAGGTATTACGAGGTTTTATAAAATTAATTCTCGCCTGCGCTCCTGGCTCTGGATATACGGTAACTAACAATGAAGAAGGGCGTGACCTCTCTACGGACGAAGTAGAGGAAATGGCAGCCTATTTAGCAGCAATAATTCTAAGAAGAATGCAAAAGCCTCAATCCATACTTCAAAGAGCGATTAACCTACTGGATGGAAGAGGGAGAAAAAGATGAGTGAAACTAACAACGACGCCTTACCACCAAAGCTCATGAAGACATCTCATGTAGCTGAGAGGTGGCAATGTTCAAAGAGCTTCGTATGTAAAATAATTAAAAATGGCGATTTAAAAGCTATTAAAATTGGATCGCAATACAGGATAAGAAAGTCTGATTTAGCTAACTATGAAGAAAGAATATGGAACGAAGAAGATTGTCAGAACCAAAATATACCCTCATTAAAAGAGGGAACCGATTCTATGTTAGATGGTGGGAAAACGGGAAGGCAAAACGCATATCTCTTGGGACAGAAGATAAAACAGAAGCGAGAAAACTTTTAAAACAATTTCTGGCGGGTATTGATAGCAACACCATGCCACAAACTATAACAGTTAATAATATATTACAGAAATATCTAGAAAACAGAAAAGGAAAAGTATCGGGCTTTGAAGGATTAAAATATGCCTGTGCCTCTATATCAGAACATTTAGGTTTTTTACAACCAAATCATATATCAAGAAAAACCTGTTTAACCTATGCAAACCAAAGAAGAGAGCAAGGGAGGAGAGGAGCAACTGGGGGAAGAAATAAACCTCTCAGTAATGGAACAATTATAAAAGAACTAACAACATTGCGTGCTGCATTAAATTTTGCCAAAATAGAAAAATGGTTGCGAGATGTTCCATATATTGAAATTCCACCTACCCCACCACCACGAGACAGGTGGCTTACGAGAAGTGAGGTGGATATTCTTATTGAACATGCCCCATCATATCACCTAAAGTTCTTTATTTTATTAGGAATCTACACGGCCGCACGCTCTGGTGCAATCCTATCTTTAAAGTGGGAGCAAGTAGATTTTAAAAACAAATTAATTAATTTCGGCAATGGCCTCGGTAATAAAAGAAGAGCTATCATTCCTATTCCAGAAAAACTAATCCCTTATCTTACTGATGCTGTAAACATTAGATTATCAGAATTTGTAATAGAATTTAATGGGAAGCCCATAAAGTCCATACGACATTCTTTTCGAGACCTATCTATTAAAACAGGAATAAAAGGCGCAACGCCACATACACTTCGCCATACAGCAGCTACTTGGATGGTTATAGCAGGAGTACCCTTTCCTATGATCGCACAATATCTGGGGAATAGCGTTGAAATGATTGAAAAAGTTTACGGCCATCATAGCCCAGAATGGCTTAAACAAGCTGCGAAAGCGTTATCAGATGAATACTAGGCCAGTGGCATAGTTTTGTGTGGATAAATACAGCTTTTATATATAAAGTAGCTAAAATAAAACCTAGAAAACATTAGGGTTTTTACATCTTACCTTCTTTGGTAAGGGAGAGGTCGACAGTTCAATCCTGTCCAGCAGCACCAGCATTTTTGCTCGGGTTTTTAAATCTATCTTTATAATAAAGCATTAGTTTTTAGAGTCTATAGAGCTTTTTTACCCTTCCTTCTTCACCTACTTATTGATCCACCCCAAATTCTCTGCACTAGCTAGTTTACAAACAATAGGGCCAAACAAGCCAAGACCCTGCTTGGGGAAGTTTTGGTAGGCTGGCCATAAAATAACCCCTACCAAAGCCGCATAGAGCAAAATATCAGTGGAAATAAAATCCATATTTCCACTCACCAAGACTGTCATAACAGCAACCAAAGAAGAAGATTGCGGTTTTAGAGGGATACATACATTATTTTTTTAGCGAATTGAGTTGTTTAATTATTCCCCTATATGAGGAACAACCAAACCAGAAAGTAAGGATAGCCCCTTCTTTTTGAGTGGAATGATCCAAATGAGTACAACAAGTTTCAGACCTGGATCTTCAAGAGCAAATCGCTTGCATTGATAGGGCGCAAGAAGAAACTCGTGAATTCGTTGCCGAGCAGCACAGGCTTATTGCTGAGACCGCCAAACTGGAACGTGACCGCAAGTTAGCCCCTATCGTTATTGCATCGGGCATTATTGGTGGCCTGATTGCAGGGCTTATCAGCGTAGCCGTAAAGATGTTGGGGGAATGCCCCCCAACAGATTTCATGAATGTCTTTCTGCTCTGAACTGGACAGGGCGCGGGTTAGCGTGCCTACTCAATTGTAATGAGCGCCTAGTTCGCAGATGGGGGGCTGGAGATGTTGATATCCCGAAAGCTGTTGCAACCTGGCTTGAGGCTTTGGCAAGTGCCCATGAAAAAAAACCTCCTCCAAAAGAAAAGCACGAAAATACGCTATCTCTCTGACTTTATACTCCAGCATACGCCAGCAAAGCGGAACCTTTCGAATGCTCTCCAACCTCATTTTTTACCCAACAGAAGAACTGCAACCTTCTCATGAAGCAATTGATTGCAGCCATCGAAGGTGAGCGCTGAGCTCTGCTCCTCTCACAGCAAAATTACCGCTCTGATCAGGCACCTGGCTAATACCAACCTCAATGACCTGCAAGAACAGTCTTAAGAAAATCCGAAGACCAGCTTTAAAGACGCCTCAAACCACCCTTCCACCGGAAAACTGCAATCCATAACTATATTTTTAGAGACACGCATTTTTCCTAATCTCTCTTAGACAAACATAACCGTTTTGCATTTGTTTTAACGGCTGATATTTTGGCCATATTTCTTATTACCCCCCGCCCCCTATTCAAACCCTTTAAGGGTTTTCCGCTGATTTAAATGATAGGATCACCCCTACGAAAAAAGCTCAAAAAACATGCAGAAGAACACATGAAGAAACACCTATCCTGACAACTGCAAAAGAAAAATGAGAAAAAACAATCTGCCTTCTCCAAAAAAGAGGCTTCTCTCTCTTCTCCTAATGAGGAAGAAACTCTCCTTCCTTCTGATCTTTTGGCAAAACTTAACCGTGAAATTCTGGAAGTTATTAAAAAACATATTTCCATAGATCAGGAAAAAATTCAGGAAAGCCTCTTCTTTCCTAGAGTGGGTATTGGTCGTTTTGTGGGAGCTTTTTCTGATTCTTCCCCCATCTTTGAACACCATCTTTGAACCCTGTCTTTGAAAGCAGCTTGGAAGCTGACCATTTTACGCCTGGAAAAGGGATGTAGTTTTAGGGTCGAGTGAAGAACGGGTTGCAGCTTTGGGGGAGATATTCGCAAAACCCGTATTGCGGCCTTGTTACGTATGAGCATTTTCTCTGCTTTGGTCGTACGGGGGGAAAAATAAAATTTGGGGGAAGCTGTACATCTTCCACCAATACAGGCAAAAAAGACGGTGCAACGACTTCATCAATCAATAACGTTTCTGTTGCTCCGCAAATCCCTACCCGGCGCATTTTGGCATTCAGCAAAATCTTACGAGTCATCTCCAATTCTGCCCTTATCGCCAAAACCATTCCTGAAGAGAAAGATCCACTAGTAAAAGCAGCTCATGCCCCCCGGCAAGACGAGCGACTCATAACGCCAAAAAGGTCGAGACAAGATCAGGAGAGTCTTATTATATCCTGTTGCTCAATCCTTATGCACAAACGATATCTTGCATCACCAAAACTCTGCAAACCCTCTTCCTGCAAGCCTTCATCAAGACCCAAGCCCGCCTACCAAGCGGCTACTCTCCAATACGCTCCATAAACTGCCGAAACGTCTTCTTCATGAAAAAGAAATGAGGAATGGCCAATAATTTTTTCTTCCTGCAGAACTATTTATCCCCCTGACCCACTTCATTCAGGAGGAAGAGCCAGAAATTGCGAATCATCCTCACTCTCTCTTAGAGTTATTTTTTAACTATTTTATTTTTCTTAAAGCATTTATAAAAAATATCAGCTATATAGCAATCTTTAATAAGAAATATATCAGTAATCTATAATAATCAAAATTTTATTATTTATTAATAGTTCTTTTTGAAAAGAAAAAGGAAATGTAAAATAAATATTTATGATTTTTTCTTATAAAAATTAAATTTTTGTCAATTTATTAAATAAATGTTAATAAATATTAACAGTTTTATTTGTTTTTTTAATTTTGTTGCATTTATTTCTTTGCAATCATGGCAAAATCATGTAACAATTCTAATTGTGTAAGAAACTTTTTCTTACTACACGCCACCTTTAAACCTTAAACTCCAACTCCTGCTTAGCAGGAGTTTTTTTCTTTTTTAAGGTCTATTCCTTTCTCACACAGTATTGTATTGATTAGCAGACCGTTTTGAGAAAATCTTTTCCTATTAAAAAGGAAATATCCCTTCTTCCCTTTTTATATACGACTCAATTATGCACGATAGAAACCCAATGCCAGCTTCTATAAAAAGCCAAGCTCCCACCTATAGTGTTGTTGTACCTTGCTACAATGAAGAAGAAAATATTCTGGAATTCCACAAAAGAATATCAGACGTTATGAACAAAACGGGAGAATCCTGGGAAGTTGTTTACGTAAACGATGGCTCAAAAGATAAAACCCTGGAAATTGTCAGCGTTCTCTCTCTAGAAGATACCCATGTAAGCTACATTAACCTCTCACGTAATTTTGGCAAAGAAATTGCCCTTACAGCGGGCTTAGACCACGCACAGGCCACTGATGCCATTATTATTATTGACGCTGACCTTCAAGATCCTCCTGAAGTCATTACCGATCTTATTGCTGCGAAAGAAAATGTGGATACTGTTTATGCCCAGCGCAGATCCCGTGAGACAGATACTTTTGCAAAGAAATTTACTGCGCATCTTTTTTATCGCCTTATGGAAAGACTTGGCGATAAAATTACCATTCCCCCTGATACGGGCGATTTTAGATTGATTAGCAGACGGGCCCTGAATGCTCTGCTGGAAATGCGCGAACATCACAGATTTATGAAAGGTCTTTTCGCTTGGATTGGTTTCCCTTCAAAGGCCATCCTCTACGATCGAGCCCCCAGGCACGGGGGAACTACCAGCTTCAATTACTGGAAGCTCTGGAACTTTGCTCTAGAGGGTATTACCTCTTATACAACTGTCCCATTACGGATAACAACTTATATTGGTTTCTTTACCGCCTGTGTGGCTATTCTCTATGGCTGTTTTATCATTACCAAAACCCTGCTTTTTAATAACCCTGTCTCAGGATATCCAAGCCTGATCACCACTATCCTCTTTATTGGGGGAATTCAGATCGCCGCAATTGGGATTGTAGGAGAGTATCTGGGAAGAATCTTTAATGAAACAAAACACCGCCCCCTTTATTTTATCGAACATCTCCACCAGGCCCAGCCCACTCACCAAGACAATATTCCTGAAGAAAACCTCCCATCATTGGGGTCATAAGCCCTTTCCTACCCCCGATAATGTCAAGACAATCAGCACAATCAGCCTACGAGACAATTAGCCTAGTAATACCGTAAAATTGGAAGTTTATCCCTCTATTAGAAAGACTGATATTCCCCTCATTCTACTACGGTAGAAAATACCTTGCACCATCATAACGAAGACCCTAAAACCTATCATATCTGGTTTTTCGTTTCTGGCTTTTCATTGGCAAAATCCTGTAAATTGGAGTATTTTATGAGACTTATTCTTGCCCTTCTCCTCCCATGGCTTCAGTTTTTTACAATTGGCCGCCCTTTTGCCGGTTTGATATGCTTTTTTCTTCAAATTACAATTATTGGCTGGATTCCCGCAGCCATCTGGTCGGTTTACGCCTTAAGCCAATATAAAACAGACCAAAAAATTAAAGCCTTAAAACGTTAAGGCTCATGACTCTTTCCAAGATGAGATCGCCCTTTCAAAAACACCATAGACACTGTGGATAACCCCTCGACAGGAAATGATGTCCATTATTTCCACCCTTCGGATTCCCTTATCTATTAAGTGAGAGCATTTAGGTAAGAGTATACCAATTCTTAAGGCCTCCGCTCTGAGAGACCTTAAAGAGGGATGAACCCAGTAAGGAAGAAAAGCCTTACTTCTCTTTATATAACAGAGTCTTGAAACGTAATAGAGTACGATTCTTTGTGTAACAGGTGTAATGGTGAAGATGGGGGATATTTAGTCCGTATTCTTCGTAAAGACTCTAAACATGTAAGACACTATTGATAACCTTCCTCATACGGCAGAACTGTTTAAAACCCTTCAGGCGAAGGGTCTTGCCATCACTGTTAAGGGCCTAGAGCATGTCAAGCTTGGAAAAACTTATAGGCAAGCCTCGTATAGTGATGAGTGCTAGAATCGTAGATGAGGTAGAACCCCTTATTGCCAAAGGACATCTGAACCACTCTTCAGAAAAGTTTTTTGTAACACAAGACGTTCCCTCCTAAATTATCCTCCCCCCTGGTCTCTGGTTTATCCTTCTGATCCTCATCATTCAGAAGCGCCATCCTTTAGAAGTGCATGGAATGCGTTGGAACACATGACATTATTTGTTGCCGCCTCATCAATAACGAGGTGATCGGCACTATTGCCTGCCCATTGTAGATCATCACTATCTATCGTGAGTACAAGATTGCACCTGTTCCCACATTTTTGCATATCTAAACCGTTTAAGGGATGAAGACTCCTATCCTTACTATTTACAGTGTTATAAAAATTTTTATATAATATTCACACGTAATCTTATTTGCCATTTGGCATTCTATACCCTCGTGATTTGATGGCCGGCTTGCAGCGAGGTAAAACAAATGCGCTAAAGGGGCCATAATGCCAGTTGCATTGATAATGTAAGGCGCATTACGGTTTCTACGACCAAAATCAACATTGTCTGCTCGTATTTTTGATTTTAGGAGAAACCTTATTATGCATGATGCTGCTTCTTCCTCCCCAAAGCCTCCTTCTTCCCTCCATACCGAAACACAAGTGCTTCAAACAGAGCGCACCCCTTATGGTGAGGTTAGCCCAGCAATCTTCATGACTTCGGGATTTGCCTACGATTCAGCAGAACAAGCAGAAGCCACCTTTACCGGGGATGTAGAACGTTATCAATATACCCGTTATAGCAATCCAACCCTTAAAGCTCTTGAAGAGCGGCTAGCAGCTGTAGAAGGGGCAGAAATGTGTACTTGCACCGCCTCTGGCATGGGGGCAGTCTCTTCTGCGCTTCTAGCCCATGTCAAGGCGGGTGAAAGGGTTGTGGCCTCTCGCGCTCTTTTTGGCTCATGCTACTGGATTGTTTCTACTCTGCTGCCCCGCTATGGCATTGAAAGTATTTTTGTTGATGGAGATAATCTTGAGCAATGGGAGCAGGCTCTTTCTCAACCAACTGCTGCTGTTCTTTTGGAAACCCCTTCCAACCCCAGGCTCGATATCTTAGATATAAAAGCGATTAGCCAACTTGCCCATAAGGCTGGAGCCATTGTGATTATGGATAATGCCTTTGCTCCCCTGATTCAGAAGCCATTAAAACTTGGGGCCGATGTCGTGGTCTATTCTACAACCAAACATATGGATGGGCATGGTCAGACTATTGGCGGGGCTGTTCTGGCCTCTAAAACATGGACAGAGGAAACCCTCCTCCCCTATACCCGCAACACGGGTACAACCCTTTCTCCTTTTAACGCCTGGGCCATTCTCAAGGGAATGGAAACCCTCACCCTTCGTCTAAAAGCGATGACAGACAACGCCCAATTCATTACAGAACTTTTATTGAACTCCCCCCAAATAGAACGGGTATTCTACCCTGGCCACCCTTCTCACCCCCAATATGATTTGGCTAAAAGCCAAATGGAAAACGGAGGGACAATGGTTGCCTTTGAGGTGAAAGGGGGCAAGAAGAGTGCCTTTGCCTTCATGAATGCCCTCAAGGTCATCCTCATTTCCAATAATCTCGGAGATACAAGATCCCTCATTACCCACCCTGCAACCACCACCCATATGAAAATTGGCGCTGAAGAACGGGGCCATCTTGGCATTACGGATTCCCTTTTACGTCTTTCTGTGGGCACAGAACATCGGGAAGACCTGAAAGCCGATATCCTCAACGCCTTTTTGGCTCTTTGAAGGAAAGCTTTCTCCCCTCCCTCATTACCTTATACTGTGTGGCCCCTAACGAAAAGGACTGCTCAAAAGGATATGTGCCCAAGAAAGTAATGAAGGCAAAAGGTGAAGGCAAGAGATTTATACATTTTAAAATGTAAAATTAAATTATTAATACAATTTTTTTGTGTTTTTTAAAAATTTATTGCACCCATGTTGTAAAATGTATCTTTTCAAACACCTATTTTCATACTATATAAAGCTTAATTGACTATTTTACGATAAAAAATAGTGTTTAATAGGAACAAACCTTCATGCCTTCCTCCGTTTTTAATGCTTTACACCAGGCCAGCCACTCTACAGAGAGCCTCCTTCAAGAGGCCCTTCTGGGAGCATTGAAAAATAAGGTTGCTATCATTTCCTCCTTTGGGGCGGATTCTGCTGTTCTTCTTTCGCTGGTTTCGCAGATTGATCGAGATGTTCCTGTTCTCTTCTTGCAAACGGGTAAACATTTTGAGGAAACGCTGGACTATCGCCATACCCTGGCAGACCATTTAGGGTTAAGGAATGTTCAGGATATTACCCCTGCACCGTCTGAGATCCAGGCCCGTGACCCCGAAGGGCAGCTTTGCTATTTTGATGTGGATGCCTGCTGTGCCCTACGTAAGGTTGAACCTCTGGATAAGGCCTTAATTCCCTACCAGGGGTGGATTACTGGGAGAAAACGTAACCAGGCGAGTACACGGGCGAGTATGCCTATGGTAGAGCCACAGCCCAATAATCGTTTTCGCATTAATCCGTTGGCGCAATGGAACCATGATATGCTGGAAAGCTATATAGAACACCATCATCTCCCTCGTCACCCATTAAGCACAATGGGGTATCCTTCTATCGGCTGTGCTCCCTGCACCACAGCCGTAGCCGAAGGAGAAGACCCTCGCTCTGGACGGTGGGCAGGTAAGGGTAAGGTTGAATGCGGTATTCACTTAGCCCACTAAAAAATTTTTAATAGTAACCTCTTCCTCTCTTCTCATTTTATAAGCCCGATTGATAAGGATTGCTTCCATGGATTCACTTGACCAGCTCGAAGCACAAAGTGTTTACATTCTTCGTGAAGCCTACAGAAAGCTCAAGCCCTTGGCCCTGCTGTGGTCACTAGGCAAAGATTCTAACGTTATGGTGTGGCTGGCACGTAAGGCCTTTTTAGGGCATGTTCCTTTTCCTGTCATGCATGTTGATACAGAAAAAAAATTCCCTGAAATGTATGCTTTCCGCGATGAGTATATCAAGAAATGGAACCTCAACTTTCTGCATGGTTTTTGCCCTTCTATTGAGGAGATTGATCCCTCACTTCCCCCAGCAGCCCGATCTGCGGCTAGAAAAACAGCCGGTCTGGCGGCAATGATTGAGCAGCATAAATTGGCAGGGGTTATTGCCGGCATCCGCAGGGATGAACAGGCTACTCGGGCAAAAGAACGGGTTTTTAGCCCCAGGGGAAGCAGCCATAAATGGGATGTAAGAAACCAGCCACCAGAATTTTGGGACCAATACGCCACAATCCATGCCCCTGGGGTGCATGTGCGCGTTCATCCCCTACTGGCCTGGCGTGAAATTGATATTTGGCGTTATATCCAACGGGAGAATATTCCCGTTGTCGATCTTTACTTTTCAAAGAATGGCAAAAGATATCGCTCCCTCGGTGATCAGGACATTACCTTTCCCATTGAAAGCAATGCCTCTACCATTGAAGAAATTATTCACGAGCTAGAGACCTCACAAACCTCCGAACGTGCCGGCCGGGCTATGGACCATGAATCTGAAGATGCGTTTGAACGCCTTAGGGTCAGTGGCTATCTCTAAAGCCTTTTGTCATCTTTCTTAATACAATCGACCTGCTCATAACCCCCCATTCTGAACCTTTATGCACTGAATGGGACGTTCCCGCCTATTTTTGCAGACACCAGGAACTTTCTTTATGTCTTCACCTTCTATCGTCCCTTATCTTCTGCCGGCTACCCCCATTGTTATTGTGGGGCATGTAGACCATGGAAAATCAACCTTTATTGGCCGACTGCTTTATGATACTGGGAGCCTACCTGCCGAAAAAATTGCCCAGATCAAGGCTTCTAGCGAGAAGCGTGGCTTAAAAATTGAGTGGAGCTTTCTTCTAGATAGCTTGCAGATTGAGCGAGACCAAGGGGTTACTGTAGATTCTACCCGTATCCCCTTCCATCTGAAAAATGGGCGGGAGTTTGTGATTGTCGATGCTCCGGGCCACCGGCAATTCCTTCGCAACATGATTACAGGGGCTGCTGACGCTGATGCTGCAATATTGGTGGTGGATGCTTCAGAAGGGGCCAAAGAACAAACGCGCCGCCATGCCATGCTGCTGCATCTTATGGGTATCCGCCATGTTATTGTCCTCCTGAATAAAATTGACTTGTTAGCATTTGATGAAGGGAAAATTCGTCAAGCTGAGAAAGATATTCACTCCCTTCTGAAGCGTATGGAAATTACTCCTTCGCTTTTTGTCCCGGTTTCTGCCCGCGATGGGGACAATATTACTGTTCCATCTCCCAACATGGCGTGGTACCAAGGCCCAACTCTGGTAGAAGCCCTGGAGAAAGTCCCTTCTCCGAGCTCCCAGGCGGAATTGCCTTTTAGGTTTCCTGTCCAAGATGTATATCGTTTTGATGGAACAAAACGCATTGTGGCTGGCCGCCTGGAGCGCGGACGCATTAAAGTGGGAGATGAAGTCATTATCGGGGTACAAGGGGCAAAAGCTCGTATTGCCTCTATCGAGAGCTGGCATACGGCCCCACAAATTTCTGCTGTAGCAGGACAATCCATTGCTGTCGTACTTGAGCCGGATGTCATCCCTGAACGAGGGGATTTTCTCTTTCCTCCTCAAAATCCGCCTCTTAAAGCTGCCCGTATTAAAAGCCGCTTATTCTGGTTACGCCAAGAGCCATTAAAAGTAGGAGAGAGCTTTCTGCTTCGCCTTGCCACTGCTGAGCACCATGTGACCGTGGCCTCAATTGACTCCGTCTATGATCTAGAAACCCTGACCTCAGCTTCCTCAACCGAAGTTCCACCAGAAGGTGTTGCCGAGATTACTCTTGCGGCTTCGGAAAATATTCTGTTTGATGCCTTTAGCCCTGGTACAACCGATGGGAGAGGTGTTCTCGTTGACAGCTTCCAGCGCATTGTTGGCGGAGCCCCCCTCATCGGCCCGGCAGAGTTACAAAAGGGCGAACAGGCTATTCATCCTGCAAGCAGTATCGTCTCCCCCCATGACCGAGCGAGCCGCAATGGTTACAAAGCGGGAATTTTCTGGCTGACAGGTCTTTCCGGGTCTGGCAAAAGCACGATTGCGCGAGCAACTGAAGCACGTTTATTTCAAGAGGGGATCAACACCCTGCTGATTGATGGCGATACTTTACGTTCTGGCTTATGTTCCGACCTTGGATTTTCTGAGCAAGATCGGGCAGAAAATATCCGCAGGGCCGCTTATGTCGCCCGCCTAGCAGCAGAGTCTGGCTTGGTGGTTATTGTAAGCCTTATCTCTCCGTTAGCAGTGGAGCGGGCCAAAGCTAAACAGATCGGGGGAGAATTCTTCCAAGATATCTATATCAGCACGCCCCTTTCCGTTTGCGAGCAACGAGACCCTAAAGGGTTATATGCCCAGGCAAGAAGTGGAAAGCTTAAGAGCTTTACAGGTATTGATTCTCCTTATGAGGCCCCAACCTCTCCAAGCTTGACCCTTTCCACTGATGGGCATTCCGCAGAAGAGAACGCCCAAACACTGACTGACTATATTATAGGCCAAATCCTTACCAAAAAACAGGAAGGGGTTGGTTAATCCCCCTTTTTTCTGATGAGACAAAGGAGTGTACAGGCATGACAAGCTCTCCCCTGTTTAGACGAAGGGAAGCCCTTATAACGGGCTTGGCCTGTGCGGCTGGTGTTTTGTCTGTGGCTTCTCTTAGCCGGACTTCTCATGCCAACAAAATCCTTCTGAATGTATCATACGATTCTACCCGTAAGCTGTATCAGATCATTAACACTGCCTTTCTAAACCAAAACCCGGATTTTCCATTTAAGCTCCTGGTTTCAAACGGGGGGTCTCGCAGCCAGGCACTCTCCATTGTCAATGGAGAACCTGCTTCAATTGCTACTTTGGGAGAT
The DNA here is from genome assembly GCF_014672835.1 of Entomobacter blattae. Lineage (NCBI taxonomy): Bacteria > Pseudomonadati > Pseudomonadota > Alphaproteobacteria > Acetobacterales > Acetobacteraceae > Entomobacter > Entomobacter blattae. Next base: position 2,264,113 of record NZ_CP060244.1, read on the forward strand.
GTTTCGGATTTTGATTTTCTGGCTAAAAATGGCCTTATTGATAAAGAGTGGCGCTCTCACTTTCCCTTTCAGTCTTCTCCTTACCATAGCACCATTGTCTTTCTGGTCAGAAAGGGAAATCCAAAACATATCTACGATTGGTCAGACCTAGCCCGATCCGATATTGAGATTATAACTCCTAACCCCAAAACCTCCAGCGGAGCTAAATGGAATTATCTGGCCGCATGGGGGTGGGCTATTCACCAATGGCCCCATGCCCCCGAACAAGCCCGAAACTATATGAAAAATGTTTTTTCGCACGTACCTGTTTTCGACACTTCTGCCCGCAGCTCTACCAACACCTTTGTACGGCGTGAAATTGGCGATGTGCTCCTGGCCTGGGAGACAGATGCCATGCTGAGCACTCAGGAAACGGGAAAAGGCCTCTTTGATATCGTCATTCCCTCTCGCAGCATATTGGCCCAACCCTCTGTGGCCATTGTTGAGCATTATACTCAACGCCATGGTCTTACCAAGGCTGGCCGCCATTATCTGGAATTCCTTTATACCCCGGAAGGGCAAACGATTAGTGCCCATAATTTTTTTCGCCCCTCTGACCCCGCCATGAAGCCTCTTATCCAGAAAATATTTGCCGATATATCACTCTTTTCCCTTTCTGATTTAGGCAGCATGGCCGAGCTCACCAAAGAGCATTTTGCACCAAACGCCCTTTTTGACCAAATCCAGGCAGGGGGGCGAACATGAACCAATCTGTCTTTTCTGGTATAGACCGCCCTATTTTTTGTACCAAACGGCATAAACGTTTTATTCTTCCTGGCTTCCGAACGAGCCTCATCCTGACGTTGTTATGGGTGGGTGTTTTGGTCATCCTTCCTATTACCGCCTTGATTATGGCTTCATTCCATAACGGGTTTTCAACCTTTTATACTCTTTTTACCAGCTCTCGGATCTTATCAGCCTTAGCCCTAAGTTTTGGCACGGCCTTTTGTGCCGCCTGGATTTGTGTGCTTTTAGGAACAATCCTTGCCTGGGCCCTGGCACGAAACCAGCATATGCCTGGGCTTCATATTCTTGATGTGATTGTAGACCTCCCCTTTGCCCTTCCTACAGCCATTGCGGGTATTACCATGGCAACCCTTTATGGCCCTCATGGGTGGATTGGGCATATCCTGTCTAAGTTTCACATTCATGTCATTTTTACACCTATAGGGATTATTCTGGCCCTGGTTTTTGTTGGTCTGCCCTTTGTAGTGAGAACCATGGAACCAGCTCTCAAAAGTCTGCCTGTTGAAATTGAAGAAACAGCTGCCACCTTAGGAGCCTCCCATGGCCAGATTATTCGCCACGTAATCCTTCCCAGCCTTATGCCGTCCTTTATTACCGCGTTTAGCTTGGCCTTTGCCCGCGGGGTGGGAGAATACGGCTCTGTTATCTTCATTGCGGGAAACCTGCCCCATTATACAGAGGTTCTTTCCTTATTAATTGTCATCCATCTTGAACGGTTTGACTATACAGGTGCCGCCGCCATTGGTGTTATCACCTTGGGATTCTCATTTACTTGTTTTCTGCTTATCGCCATTTACCGCCAGCGCTTTATTACCTCCAATGAACCAGCAGCATGGAAAATCGTAAAGCCTGAAAGTGAGCATGCCCATGAACACTAAAACCGATGCTTTACCCCCCCCTATATTGTCTTCCTCCCAGAACAGAATCTCCCGAAACAAAAAATATTCCGTAAGCCTAGCCTTGGGTGCCTATGCCATTGCCCTAATCCTCCTCTTCCTGCCGGCTTTATTTGTCTGTCTGCAAGCTTTTGGCGATGGAATAGGGGCATTTTTTTCAAACATCTCCCAACCAGAGGCCGTTTCAGCCATCCAGCTCACCTTGGCCGTTACGATGATCTCTATCCTGATCAATAGTTTTTTCGGGATTATGGGCGCATGGTGCCTCACCAAATTTGAATTTTTTGGCAAAAAAATCCTCATTGCCCTTATTGATATTCCCTTAGCAACATCGCCTGTTATTGCTGGCATGGTCTGGCTACTGGTCTTTGGAGAAAAAGGTTGGTTTGGAAAAGCACTGGCCCAGATAGGGGTGCATATTATCTATACCCCTTATGGAGTATTGCTAGCGACCCTTTTTGTGACTTTTCCCTTTGTGGCCCGAACTTTGCTGCCGATTATGCAGACTACCCAAAGAGATATGGAAGAATCTGCCCTGCTGTTAGGTGCAGGCTTTACGACTATCCTGTTTAAAGTCACCCTCCCCCAGGCTGGTTCTGCATTGCTCTCTGGTGTGCTCCTTACCACAGCTCGGGCCTTGGGAGAGTTCGGTGCAGTTGTTGTCGTTTCAGGCCATATTCCTGGCTTTACTGAAACAGTGCCCTTACAAATAGAAACACTTTATAATAGCTACGAGACCACTGCCGCATTTTCATTAGCCATTGTTTTGGTCGTTCTTTCGTTAGGCATTGTGCTTCTTCGCCGCTTTTCCCAACAAGGTCAGTCTTATCAGGGGAATTTACCATGAGTATTCACATCAGCCACATTACCCGCCTTGACCAGAGTGGGCATAAACACATTCTCGATGCTATCTCCCTCACAGTGGAGGAAGGAGAGTTTGTTGCCCTGATTGGGCCCTCGGGAGCAGGGAAAACATCGCTGCTCAGGGTTATTGCGGGCCTTGACCAAATTGAGAAAGGAGAGATTAGTTTTGATGGGCAGCATGTTGAAGCGCTGCCCCCCCAGGAACGCAATATTGGCTTTGTATTCCAAAACTATGCCTTATTTCCTCATATGAATGTTGCAGATAACATCTCATTTGGGCTGCGCCTCCTCCCAGCCCGAAGCCGACCCAGTAAAAAGGAAATCAATCAAAAAGTTCTGAAGTTGCTAGAACTGATGCATTTGCCGCATATTGCTGATAGCTACCCCCACAGGTTATCAGGCGGCCAAAAACAACGGGTTGCCTTAGCTAGGGCATTAGCTACCCAACCTAAAGTTTTACTCCTCGATGAGCCGTTTGCAGCCCTAGACCCTCTGGTGAGAAAAAATATCCGCCGATGGCTGCGTAACTTGCATACAGAACTCGGGCTTACTACTATCTTGGTAACCCATGACCAGAGTGAAGCGATTGAGATAGCCGATCGGCTTGTGGTGATGCAAAATGGTAAAATCACCCAAACAGGCCATCCTCATCTTTTGGATACAAAACCCGCCACCACCTTTATAATGGAGTTTATGGGGGAGACCTTAACTTTTCCCTGCTCCATTAAGCACAACCTGGTTGTTCCCAATAATCCCAGCCTTCTTCCCTTTGCTGCTGCCGTACCTGAAGGCCCTGCCGAAGCGATGATACGCCCTTATGAAATTGCCCTAGTCCCTGGAGAAGGGCAAGCTAGAATTTCCCGTTATGAGCACCGGGGGGAGCATCTTTATCTGGAAATAGAAACGGAAAAAGATCCTCTTTCCATCCGTATTCCCTATACCGCTCAAACCTTGCCTTCTGGCCCCATTGGCATTGATATTTCCTCTGCCAGACTTTTTCGAAATGGCCACTATCTAGAAGAAACTTCGCAAACAGGGAACACGCTTGTTTACAGTATTTAAAATTGTTACTATTTCTTATACGCGACACTCAGAAAGGAGGCCGTGAGAATATGGATGCCAGAAACAACCGCCGTGAGGAAAATGGGCATAGCGTTATTACGGCAACGCGCTTGCACGATGGAAGAATTGTTTGGTTCACTGCAGAAAATACGTGGGCTGAGAATTTCAGGTCTGCAAAAATTTTTACAAATTCGGAGGTTGTTTTTGCCATTGAAGCCGTAAAAGAGGATGAAAAAAAACATATTGTTGCCTATGTATATGGAGTGGAACTTCAAGAAGGGACCTCACAGCCTACACCGCGCACCATACGTGAGCGTATAAGGGCTTTTGGCCCTACCATTCACCCAGAATTTGCGACCAAAGCAGCAGAAAGCCTTTAATATACCATGTCTACAACACCCTCTCCTTCGCCCCATTCTCCCCAGCCTGTCGGCCCTTTAAAAGTTGGCCACTACCAGTATGATACTGTGGACAGAGCCTTCCTTTATGAGAGAATTAACCAGTTTCGGGATTTAGTACAGCGGCGTTTTTCTGGTACCGTTAACGAGGATGAGTTCAAGCTTCTGCGTCAGATGAACGGGGTTTACCTACAGCTTCACGCCTATATGCTTCGTATTGGAGTGCCCTATGGGGTGATGGATAGCGACCAGCTCCGGGTTCTGGCTTACATTGCCCGCCATTATGATCGCGACTATTTTCACTTTACAACCCGCCAGAATGTTCAATTCAACTGGATCAGCCTAGACGATATCCCTGAAATTTTGGAAAAACTGGCAGAAACCAATCTTCATACCATTCAAACAAGTGGAAACTGCATTCGTAATGTAACAAGTGATGAATTCGCTGGGGCTGCGGCTGATGAACTCATTGATCCTCGTGTTCATGCCGAAATCCTGCGCCAATGGTCTACCCTGCATCCTGAGTTTTCGTTTCTACCTCGCAAATTTAAAATTGCCATCTCAGGTAGCCCTAACGACCGGGTCGCTGCTCGTTTTCATGATATCGGCATTGTTGCTCGCCCAAATCCAAATGGGGGCAGGCCCATTTTCTCCATTCATGCTGGCGGTGGCATGGGCCGCACACCCTTGCTGGGCATTAAAATGCGCGATGACCTTCCGGAAGCCCATCTTCTCGCCTATCTGGAAGCTATTGTTCGTGTCTACAATGCCTATGGCAGGCGCGATAATGCCTTTAAGGCCCGCCTAAAAATACTGGTTCAAGCATTGGGTGCTGAAAAATTCAGGGAAGCCGTTCATCAGGAATTCTCACAAATGGCTCTTGATGAATACGTTCTCCCGGTTGAAATTGTTGAAGCCATTCGCTCTCGTTTCGGCACACCTGACCTTACAGCACCAGAAGAAGCTCCCCAACAGCTTAAAAAGGATATGGCAAAAGATCCCGCCTTTGCTTTATGGGTAGAAACCAACACCCACCCCCATCATGCACCTGGGCGTATTTCTGCTGTTATTTCTCTTAAACCCACCAATGGAATTCCTGGCGATGTGACCAGTGAGCAAGCCGATATACTGGCTGATCTGGCTGAGACTTATTCGTTTGGTGAGCTTCGAGTCACCCATATGCAAAATGTTGTACTCGGCCATGTTCGCCAAGATCAGCTCTATACCGTTTGGAAAACCCTTGCCCAGTATAAGCTTGATACCCCCAATATTGGTCTTATTGGAGATATTATTTGCTGCCCTGGTTTGGATTATTGTGTTCTGGCGAACGCTCGTTCTATTCCTATTGCCAAAAAGATCAGCCAACATTTCAGTAATGTGGAGCTTCAAAAGACAATCGGCCCGATCAGTGTGAATATCTCGGGCTGTATCAACGCCTGTGGACACCACCATGCTGGAAATATTGGTATTTTAGGAGTTGATAAAAAGGGCGTTGAATATTTTCAGCTAACCCTAGGAGGTGCTGCCGATAATGATGCTGCTGTTGGCCAAATCCTTGGGGCCTCTCTTCCTGAAGATGAAGCCGTAACAGCGATTAGCCGTATTATCGATACCTATCTTTCTCATCGAAAAACCAACGAAAAATTTATTGATACCTATAAACGCATAGGGGCCAACCCCTTTAAGGAGGCTGTCTATGCTACAGCTTGAGCATGGGATTCCGGTCGATGAAAAATGGCATATCGTGGAAGACGATGCCCCTTTGCCTGAGAATGACAGGATCTTGGTGACGCCTGAAAGACTTACACCTGAACTCCTTAGTCGGAACTCTGGCAAGGTAGGGGTTTATATATCCCCTGATACAGACGTGAAGGTTTTGGAGCCTTTTTTAGAACATCTGCCCGTTATTGCACTCAATATCCCTAACTTTAAAGATGGAAGAGCCTTTACACAGGCCCGCGCCCTGAAAGAGCATCTGCGTTACAATGGAAAGATTCTCCTAACAGGGCGCACCCTACCCGACCACTACGATTTTATGCTTCGATGCGGGATCGATAGTGTTGTTATTTCCGACGATAGAGACCTACCCTCTTGGAAAGCCGCTTATGAACGCTACAAAATTGCCTACCAGAAATCCATATTGAAAGAGCCCCACGAATGGGGAATGCGCAGAAAAATCTCTTTTAGAAACCCCTCTGACCCTTAATTTTTCGGATTGATTTTCAATTCTCCATAAGAGGATTTTAAAATATTTTTGTTTTATGCTCCCATAAAACTCCTATTATAGACTGAACGTTAAGAACAAGATTTTCTTTCTTGGTATTGACTTTATTCCGTAGCATCTTTTGCGTTTTTTCCTCTATGATTTTTTCTAAATTATTTCTCTGTAATAGGATTCATTTTAAACTATAATGATCACATCTCTTATGAAAATAAATTTGATCTCCTAGCCTTCAGGTTTGAAGGGTGAGTTCCCCGTTTGTAAATAAAGGAAGAAAGAAGCAAAATGACAGAATACATTACCTTTACCCCCCCGGTAGCCAATATTATTCCTGGGGAAAGACAGGATGTTGTTGTTAATATTCCAACAGGCTCTGAAGGAAGCATACTCTCTTCCATTACTCCTGAGCAACAACAGCTTGTACAAGCCGGACAGAGCCTGCCTGTAGGCGGAACGCTGACCATTAATGGCAACTCGAATGACAAAATTGGTATAGATAACGGAATCATTGCCTTCAACCAATTATATGTCAATAATCTTGGAACTTCATCCTTCGTAGAGGCGCGCCTTAATCCACTCACTGTTAATGGCGCATCACCGACAAACCAGGTTAAACTATTTGCTGATAATATCTCCCAAGCCTCACCTTATGTGGGCATGGATGCCAGTATTAAAAATACCCTCGCCATATTAAACCCCACCGTCGAAACGAGCTCTAGCGTGATTTATGATCGAGGAGGAAATGACATTTGGGCAGGAAGTAGTAAAGTAACCCTTACCCTTGCCAACAGTAATGACCAGTCCTCTGATTCCACCTCACGTGTTTATGCCTCCGACAGCTCAGGCTTTTTTGACATTAGGGGAGATAAAGGCACCCATAACCATGTTAATTTGATTCTTGATATCGTTGATTACGTGGAGGCTAATGCAAACCCTGCTTATACTGTAAGCACGGATGAGAATGGAACCTCCAATATTTCCCAAAGATCAGGCTCGCTCCAATATGAGGGATATAACGCCACAATCGTTCTTAATGGTTATAACAGTCATACCTCGGCCAACCTGACCTTACGGGGCAATGATACTGTATTATCTGGTGATGGGAACACCAACGCGACTATTCGCTCTGGCAACAATACTATTACTCTTTCTGGAAATGGTGAACTGAACATTCATGGAGATACAGGGGGATATGGAGGTTCAGTTGTGGTTAATGGGGTAGATAACACCAATGGAACGACAACCTATACCCAGGAACTAGAAAACTTTACAGCCTCTTCCCTTTCTGGCTATCTGAGTGCTACACTCGGGCAAGGAAAGGCTGACATTAATGTTGCCCCTCTTCAGAACGGTTATAGCATTACCACAGGGTTAGGGAATGAGATTATTAGAGGTTTTACAACTTCTGCCGGCATTGACCTCTCCATTACCAATCGCCATATCTATCTCGGCAGTGGACAGAGTATTACCGGTTCTGATTTTTCTGGCGGGAATTCTACTTACTCCCTTAGTTCTGGCAATAATATTACCTTCTTGGGGGTAGATCTTCAGGGGCAAAATCCTTTTTCTTAGGATTTTCTCTTTTTTTGGATTTTTTTATTTTTCAAATAACTCGAAATAGCCCTTTTAAAGGGCTATTTTTTATCCTTCATGCTCTTTAGCAGGTCTCTTTTCATTCTTTATTCTTTCTGCCTCACCTTTTTAGAATCACAGCTGCACTTCTTTTGCGACAATGTTTCATAAGTAAATAAATATTTTTTGCCTTATATCCCCATATCGTTTGGAAGATTTAAAGCAACGAAGGTTATAAGGAATATTTTATTGCTCTCAATTCAATTGTTAAGGCAATTATTTTTTAGGGTAAGGTACGTAAAATACCTCATTATTGCTCATAAAATTATGATTTAAAACAAAGCTATCTTGACTCAGAACTATTAAAACTCATACGTAAATTTGTTAAAATCGAAAAAATAAGAGAATGATTTTCAGCTCTTTTAAGGCCGTTTTTATCAAATATGCACCTCTATGATCCTCATTTGGAAAAGTCCTGGTAAAAATGTACCCTTAATATTCATATTGTACCGCATGTTAAGCGGCTCTCAGTTGTAAAAACCTTGCCCTTTTTCTTTTCAAAATACCTTCACAGAGGCTGCTCTCAATAACCGTAAGAACTATGAAAGACAATAAAGCTAGCTTTATTAAAAAAGACGAAAACACCAGAAAACTGGGTTTTCATCTTTTTTCGCCACATTATTTTTTTAAGTTTTTTTACTAAAAACCTTAAACTCAAGCTCCACATTAAAAGGGAATGACTTGTGAGTTGACTGATGAGATATCCTATTTTTTTTCAAAAATCAATACTAAAATAGTACTCTTATTGGTTAATAGGAAAGAAATAATTTTTAATAAATAGAATAAAACTTTCTTAATTATAAAACTTATTATTATTCATAAGTTATATTATAAGAATTTAAAGTTATTAAAAAAGTTAATACTTCAATAATTTTATATAATATTTCATTTTCTTCTTAACTTAAAATTTTTTTTAGTTTATAAGTGAGGAATAAGGAGCCTTCTCCTTATATCACGCCACTATTAACCTTAAACTTTAGCTCCTGTGTTTTACAGGAGTTTTTTTTGTCAACTCCCTTATAAGAACCTGATAAGATACAGCCCAAAACTAGGCTAGTGCTCCTCTTAAAAAGAGATCAACCTCCAAATTTTGAACAAGTTGTATGAAAGCTTTTGAAAAGAGTAAAAAAAAGAGCATCAAAGATGCTCTTTTGTAAAATTGGGCTCGCCCTATAAAATTTAAAATTGCCTTTACAGTACTCTTGTTATTTTTTGTTGGCCTGATAGCTTGTCCAGACAGAAGCATAAGGACGGGAGTGGGCAATGACCAGCTGAGCAAAATCATCCATCGGAATTTGCTTATTCTCAGGCAGTGGGTGCCAGTTAATACGAAGTTCACAGGCTATGGCAAACCATGTCATCAGCTCTGCCCCAGCTTTAGACATTCTATCCCAGGAAGCCTCACGGATAAACTGTGAATTAGTCCCCGAAGAATCTGTTGCTATAAAGACCTGGATGTCTTTCATTTGTGGGTTATGGGCTTTTTCATGAAGTAAGGACAATGCTACAAAAGCCACACACACATCTGTGACGATACCTGAAAGAATAAACTGAGTCCGTCCCTTTTTAACCAGATCATAGACCGCTTGTCTGAACTCTTCATTATCCCAAGCATTAATCTGGCCATCACGCTGGATATAGGCATCAGGTTTGATATTATCCTTTACACAGGGAACAATTGGACCATTAGGGCCTTTTTCCATGCTGCTGGTTAAAACGCAAGGAAGACCAAATAAATTTGTTATTCCCACCAAGGCGGAAATATTATTAGCGTATTCATCTGGAGCAATATCTGTGGCAAGTGCCATAAGGCCTGACTGATGATCAATAAATAAAGTGGCGGCCTTGTTAATATCTAATCTTTTATAGGTTGAAGATATCATAAATATTCCCTTTTCTATATTCCAAATAAGCACCCTTATATCATTACACTTTGGCTTTTAAACCTATCATTCATACAAGATGCTGGATAAATAGGTAACCCTATTAAGAAATTTTTGCAAATCTCTTAATATTATGTAATGTAAGAAAATGAGATGAAATGAAATAGAAAAGGGAATGCCATCAAACCTTTGCTCTCAGGCCTAAATGAACTGAGAACCTTAGGGAAGATGAAACGCCACGTACGCCATGGCAAACCACATGGTGATAAGGCCAGCAGCCACTTTCTCTAACATTTTTTGTTACCTCCAACTCTTAACCTTAAAAAATTTTTGTTTTTTTTTATTCATTTATTATGAGTGGAAACTCTAGTAAAATCTACTATAAAGTCCAATGTAAAAACTTGAAAACCTATTAAAGGTTTCTATTTTGTCTTTAAAATATATATTATCGTTATATTAAAAAAAACCATTTCTTTCATAGCTTCTATGCATAACGTGTATGCGTGACGTGAATAACTAAGATAGTCCTGGAGTGATAAAGGATTTTTAATAGAAATTACTGGGAAACCAAATTTAGAATATTACGAATATTAAGAGCACTCGTTGCAATAACATCAATGACCCCACTCCTTAAGGCCCCCAATATCGCCAGGCTTTTGGTATGCTCAGCTGCAATACCAATAACATAAGGGATATGCCGAAGCTCTTCCATGCCAATTCCTATGACTCTGTCATTCATCACAGTATCCACATGCTTTCCGTGCGTATTAAAAAAGTCATAGCCTGCAATATCCCCAATAACACCTTGCTGTTGGCTAGCATCTTTCAGCTCTTGCCGGGTAAACCACCCTAGCTTCACCATATAGTTTCCATCATTAATATCGCCTATTCCTACAAGAGCAATGTCGGCACGACAGGCCCTATCAAAAGTGGCCTTAACAGTCTGGTTTTTCATGAGTGCTTCTTTAAGGCTGCGCTTTTCTACATAGGCTGGAGCATATAATGTTTCGCTAGTACCGCCATATTTTTTGGCCAGACGCCTACAAATATGATCGGCATTTAAAAAATCCCCGGTTCTATGGCTGCCACCAATACAGCTTATAAAATGGCATTCTCGCTCTACTGTTACACTGGCATGATCTGCTACCGCGGAAATATTGCGCCCCTGACCCACAGCAATAACCATTTGATCTTTTATATGCTGCGAAAGCCATTTTGAAACTAAAGAGGCCACCCTTTTGCGTTGTTCATCTTCATCAGGGTGGTCCTGGGCAATCAGCACGCGCTGAATGGAAAAAAGCTCTAGCATTTTCTGCTCGAGCTCAACATTCAAAATGGAATGATTAGGAATAGATATTTCAACTATTCCCTCCTGACGCGCTTGCTTTAAAAGCCTTCCTACTTTAATACGCGATATTCCGAATTTTTTGGCAATTTCTTCTTGTGTAATTTCGTTAAGATAGTAATCAACCGCCATTTCCGTAAGAAGTCTTTTCTCCCATCCACTCATAAACCATGCCTTACTAACAAAACGCTTCTTTCTCTTTATAAAAATACACCTGACAAAGCTAGATTGCCAAGTGTATCTTCCCACATGAATGATAAAATTGGTAAAGCTGTTTTTCCAAAAAACTTTTTATAAGTGCAATTGCCTATCTATACTTTCGGCAAGCTGTCCTAATAACAGACAGCACGAGGCTGCACCTGCATCTAAAACACCCCGGGAGCGTTCTCCCAAACGGCTGGCACGGCCAATCTTTGCGACCATATCTTTGGTGGAATCTCTGCCAGACTCTGCAGCCTTTTTCATCTCTTCCAAAGCTTTCTGAAAAGTTTTTCCCTGCGTTACCGCATGACTAAATGTTTCTACAGCTGGTATCAGCGCATCCATAAGGCATTTATCGCCTTGCTGGGCATCGCTGATCTCTCTTAGCTCATCAAGGCCTTTTTGTAGCATACGAGCAAAATCTTGTGCTGTAATTTTCTCTTTACCCTTTATCCCTTCAGCCCATCCAAAAAACAGGCTTCCATATAAGGGCCCCATAGAGCCCCCAATCCCCTCCATAAGGGTATCGGATAATTGGTCCAACGCTTTATCTAAAGTCATCTCCTGACCTGCTATTTTTTCCTTACAGATGGAAAACCCCTTGGCCATATTGATACCATGGTCACCATCTCCAATAGCCCCGTCAATCTCGCTAAGATAGTTACGATTTGCAATAATGATATCTGCCATGTCCTGCACAATCGTAACGCCACTTTGACTTGAAAAATATTGTGTCATACCAAGCTTCTCCTCTTTTCCTTCTACCGTTCTCCACGCCCTATTTTTGCACTAAAGCTAAGGAATTTACGGGATAATCCACCATTTTTTTCAGTTCTTCATCTAACCCCATAATGGTTAGGGTAACACCCATCATGTCTAAAGAGGTAAAATAATTTCCCACATAGCATTTATGGACAATAATCCCCTTCTCTTTGAGGAGTTTTGCAATTTCGGCATAGTAAACATACAGTTCAATGACTGGGGTTGATCCCAATCCAGAAACCAGAACAACAACCTCTTCTCCCCTTTCAAAGGGCTTATCTTCCACAACATGCTCCAGCATGATTTTTGCTGTTTCATGGGCTGGCTTCCAGTCTGTTATATCAACGCCTGGTTCACCGTGATGGCCAATACCAATTTCCATCTTTCCGTCTGCAATGGTAAAGTTCGGCTTGCCAACAGCAGGAATTGTGCACGCACTGAGCCCCACACCTATTGAACGGCACATATCTATAGCCTTCTGGGAGATTTGAGCGACCCCATCCAAATCATAGCCCATAGCAGCTGCTGCACCTCCAACCTTCCACATCAAGATTTCGCCAGCAACACCACGGCGCTTTTCTCGCTCTGTTTTAGGGGCAGATGCTACGTCGTCATTAGCCATAACAGTCTTAACGGCAATATTGGCAGCCTTGGCCTTTTTAATGGCCATCTTTACATTCATGTTATCGCCAGCATAATTCCCGTATAAACACACAACACCGGCACCACTCTCTGCGGCTTTAATCGCATCAAGAAAAGCCCCTGCCGTGGGCGAAGAAAACACTTCTCCTATCGCTACCGCGTCCAAAAGCCCTTCCCCCACATAACCCAAGAAGGCTGGCTCATGACCAGAGCCTCCACCAGTTACAACACCAACCTTACCTTTTACAGGCGCTTGAGGCCGTTTAAGGGTTCGTGGGTTTTCTGTTTTTTCATAAAACTGAGGATAAGCTGCCAAATACCCTTCAATACCATCTTCTACCAATCTATCGGGATCATTTACTATCCGCTTCACTTTACCATCACTCCTGAATTTTATTCTTTTATAATTTACTGGATAGAATACCCGCCATCCACAACCAGATTAGACCCATTCACCATGGCAGCCTCTTCGCTTGCCAAATACAAAGCTGCTGCAGCAATATGATGGGGCTCAGCAAATTTCCTTACGGGAATTTGCTGCTTCATCTCATCGCCTTTCGTTCCAGACCACACCTTTTTCCCTAACTCAGTCATCACAATTGTTGGAGAAATGGCATTGACTGTAATGCCTACGGGACCCCACTCCAGGGCAAGCACCTGGGTTAAACCAATCACACCAGCCTTGCTGGCACAATAAGCCAAATGCTGTGGAAGCGCGATCACAGCAGCCTGAGAGGCCATGTTAATAATGCGCCCATATTTATGCTTCAGCATAATACGGCCTACAGCCTGGGAAACAAGAAATGTACCTTTTAAATTGATAGTGAGTGTTTTATCCCACAAATCTTCCGACATTTCTTCAGCTTTCGATAACAGGGCCACTCCTGCACAATTCACAGCGATATCTATTTTACCCCATTGCGCAGCAATTTTACCAATCACAGCGTTAACAGAAACTGAACTTGTTACATCTAACCTTATTCCAAAGGCATTTTCTGGGCTTAGGTTCTTTGCAATTTGATCAATATCGTCCAAGACATCTACCAAAACGACCTTTGCATTCTGCTGCAAAAATGTTTTGGCAATCTCAAACCCTATTCCGGCCCCTCCGCCAGTGATCACCGCAACACGCCCAGAAAGGTCACAAAAAGTATTTTCACTCATATTATCCTCTTAACATTTCCGTATTACGACCTGACGTGGGCATAACAGAAGATTGCCCAAAAGAAGGAGACCGTTGTAAGGTGGCAGGCACTGTTATAAATATCATAAGAACTGCAGCAAAAAGATACATGCCCGTATAAATCCAGATCACCCCGGTGGCCCCAAGGGAGGCAATAAAGATACCGACGATAGCAGGCCCTACAAATGTACTCAGCCCTGCCCCCAGGTTAAGGATAGACATAGCTGCCCCTTTATTGTCTGGTGCCAAAGAGGGCATAATGGCAGAAAGGGGAACAAAAGCAGCAAGGCAAGCGCCATAAGCACCAGAAGCTATAAGAGCAGGAATATGGCTTTGAGGAAAATATTGCGGGACATAATAGAATAAAACAGTCGTAATGGCACACCCCACACACCCAAACCACATAACAATATTACGCCAACCTACTTTATCGCTTATAATGCCAAACAACAGGTTAAAAACGATATTAACAAACCATAAGGTGGCATACATATGTAGCCAGTCTGTTCGGCTATAACCGATATTCATCATAACCGTAGGCATAAACACCACAAAACCATAAGCTGCAGAGGTATTGATTGTTCTGACAATTCCTCCAAGCCCCACCTTTGGATATTCAAAAGCAATGGTAATCCCTTTAAACAAATAGGAGAATGAGGCCTTTTTCTCTTCCTGATCTGTCTTTTTCCCCCCACGGTTCAGATATAAGGCTATGACAGCGCCCAGAGCGACAAAAACGAGAGCGCTCCATAATGTGGCAATTTCGCCCAAAAACGGTAACGCAATACTGGAATATAAAACACCCAGAACGCTTAAGCCACCACTATAGACAAACCAGAACATACCCACTGCCGAACCAAGCCGTTCGGTAGGGGCTTCATAAGCCACCCAAACCAAGAAACCATAGGCAAATAACGGGTACCCCAAGCCTCTTAAAGCATAGGTGGGTAACATCATGGACAAATTATTTGTGGGTAAACCTATAGAAAGAAATAACGCTGACCCCACTAAAAAAAGAGATAACCCCACCAGCATCACGGGCCTGGCCCCAAATACTTCTGCTAACACACCAGAAAACCACGATGCTATCGCTGCCATAAGGCCGTAAATGCTAAAAAGCAGCGCTGCATCCTGAATGGTAAGCCCATTTTTAATCAGATAAGGTGAAAGCCACCCCTGCTCCAGCCCTTCACCCATCATAAATACCATAACCCCAGCATAGCCAAGCATTAGTTTAGGGGAAATGAAGATTTTATTGATAAAATTTTCCACCACGGTATCTCCTCTACCAAATAGGATTTTTAAGCTTTCATATTTGGATCAAGAACTATCTTCAGGGAGCCCACACCTTTTTTCATCATGGCAAATCCTTCAGAAAATTTTTCCAAGGGAAGGATATGTGTTACGACACCCTCTGTGGGAAAATCACCATTCTGAACCCCTTCTATCACCAATGGATAACAATAAGGACCTAGGTGAGAACCCAAAACATCGAGCTCTTTTCTATCGCTTATAATGCTCCAATCCACTGTGACTGGGTCTTTAAAAACCGAAAACTCTACAAAACGCCCCAGTTTACGAATCATTGACAGCCCCTGCTGCACTGATTTTGCAGCCCCTGTGGCTTCAATGTAAACATCACAGCCATATCCTTCTGTCATGTCTTTGATAATCTTTATAGCATCGTCTTTTCCAGGATTGATTACCAAATCAGCACCAAATTTTTTTGCCAAAGCCAACCTGTCATCACTCATATCTAGCACCACAAGCTTTCCTGGCCCAGATTTTTTAATGGGCCCAATCATACCCAAGCCCAAAGTACCTGCCCCTGCAAGAACCACGATATCTCCCAACTGGATACTCGCACGCTGAACCGCATGAAGAGAACAAGCATAAGGCTCTATCAAAACTGCCTTCTTCATGGGAATATCGTCTGGCACATGATGGTTTATCCCCTCTTTGGGAATTTTAATATATTCGGCCATGGCGCCATTGACGTTGTTTTGAAAACCATAAAGGTCGTGTTTCTCACACATCCAGTATTGGCCACGTTTGCAAAAACGACACTCCCAGCAGGGTACAATCTGCTCAGAGGTCATTCTATCCCCCACTTTAAAGCCTTTAACATTTTCTCCCACAGCAACAGCATGACCAATAAATTCGTGGCCAGGAATCATGGGGGCCTTAATATAAGCAGGCTGTGTTTCATCCCCCCAGAAACTGGGAGCACCATCAAACGACTTGATATCTCCGGCACAAATTCCACAGGCTTCTACCTTCATGAGAATTTCATCGGCCGTAATAGTAGGAACTGGAACCTCCTCCAACCTGTAATCACCAGGGGCGTAAGCTACAACAGCTTTCATCATGCTAGGAATTGTAAAATTTTTATTTTTTCTGTCTACGACATCAACATCAATATTCATAAGAGCACCTTTTGAAACAATCTTGCGTAATAGAACATTAGTTCAATAAATTTACAATTGAACAATAACATTTACGTGAATATTGATAGGGGATTACTCTTGCTTTTTCTTCTATCCTCTTAAAAACCATGAGAAATAACGGTTTATTGTCTCATTTTTTTATTTATAAAGATTTTACACATTTTTGTGTTTCTCTCTATTTTAAAAAGGAATTTCATTTTTTTTGATCTTTTGATATTGTAATAAACAAATGTTATAACGTCTTTATCAAATGTCGAAAATTTTTGAAAAACAAGGCTATCTCCCTCTCCTTCACACCTCTGATGAGGAGCAAACACATGAAAAAGGATCCAGATATGACTCTTCCTATCGCTATTGGCGCAGACGATGCCGCTTTCACTCTTAAAGATGAAATTATTAGATGGTTAGCCAAAAAGGGAATTCCCTATATCGACTACAGCATGGACAAGAACAGTAACCTAGAAAGTTACCCCGATGTCGCATGGACTGTTGCCCAAGCCATTAAAGCGGGGAAACATGAAAGAGGCATACTTTTATGTGGAACGGGGATTGGAATGTGCATAGTGGCCAATAAAGTGCCAGGAATAAGGGCGGCTCAATGCCATGACTCCTATTCAGCCGAGCGGGCACGAAAAAGTAATAATGCACAAATTATTACCATAGGAGCACGGATAATCGGAATAGAGTTGGCCAAATCCATTCTTGGTACTTGGCTCGATTCAGACTTCCAAGAGGGGAGCTCTACCCCAAAAGTCAACAAAATTTCCTATTATGAACAACAAGCCTCTTAAGGAAGGTTAAACAAGATAGAGAAAATGCCTATTTCCTCTATCTTGTTTTCATTTTTCCCCCTTATGGCCCCTCTTAAGGGTTATCAAGGCAGAAGCTTTTTAACGGTATATATACCTACCTCTTTAAGACGATTATAAATAAGACTTACGCTAAGTCCTACCTTTATAGTTTTTACATCACCTCTATGCTTTGAATAATATCGTTGAAGGTTGGAAAATAAACGCCTCCAAACCCTCATTTTTAAAATAGAGGCTTGTAGAAATAGAGCTTTACCACAGACTTTTCGACCATCAAAAATGGCAAGCCTCTTCCGGAGAAGTCAGCCAATATTTTTGGCCGCATTATAACTGCTCATAACATTCGTGTATTGTGTAGAATGGTCTGCAACCAACTGTGCAAAGCCTGCCATGGCAACATTATGATTATCTTCTTCTGGATGCCAATTGCGGCGTAATTCACAAGCAATACCAAACCATGTCATAAGTTCGGCACCTTGAGCGCCAGCTTTTGTTATTCTATTCCACACAGCATCCCTTACGAGGGTGCTACTTGTTCCAGAAGCATCAACAGCTACAAAAACTTCAATATCCTTCATGAGTGGATTATATTGTTTCTCATGCAATAGAGAAAGGGCTACAAAACCTACGCAGACTTCTGTGACCACACCAGCGAGAATAAACTGTGTTCTCTTCTCTTTTTTAACCAAATCATAAATGGCATTCCGGAACTTTTCATTATCCCACGCATTGATTTCCCCATCGCGCTGAACATAAGCATAAGGTGAGAGGTTATCTTTTATATAGGGAAGAATTGGTCCATTAGGCCCTGATTCCATGCTACTTGTTAATACAGTAGGCAATTTAAAAAAATTGGTGATGCTCACAAGAGCTGATACATTATTACGAAACTCATCTGGAGCAATATCATTCACAAGAGATAGTAAACCAGACTGATGGTCTACAAAAAGCACAGCTGCTTTATCAATATCTAGGCGTGAATATGTTGTAATAGACATTATAATCCTTTCAAATAAAAAAGCCCTTTCCAAAGAAAGGGCCAATTCCATAACAGGAAAATATAAAACTCCCCATTATATACTGTGATATACTCTATTTTATAAAAAATTGGAACATAAATAGAACAAGTAGTGAAAATAATTTTGTAAAACCAACAAAAGACTATTCTTTTGGAGGATTTTTTTCAAAAACAACCAGGTGGGAATCGTTCTTTGGCCCAATAAAAATAGCCAGGAGGCGCGCTGGTTTTGTTGCACTATTATTGGCGCTTATACGATGATGCGTTCCAGGTTGTTCGCTCCAACTTTGACCAGCCTTATAGATCTGCACCTTGCCATCATCCAGCTGGCTTCGAATTTCACCTTCCATGACATAAGCCACAACAAAGTTTTTCCCGTGAAGATGCGGTGCGGTAAAACCACCTGGTGGGTATGTCACCTCTAATGCTGTGACTTGTTGGGCCGAAACCTGCGGAATACTATATTGAAAAACCTGTTCTATGGTCTGTTTTTCCGCAGCAGCTTTTCTCTCTTGAGAATAGGCCGTAGAAAAAACGCTACTTCCTGCAAAAAATACACTCAAAGCTACCGCAGATGGCAGAAACATTTTTTGATGAAAACTCATTTTAAAACTCCCTTTAATAAACTTCGAAAATTAAGTAGATAGCGACCATTCTATGGCCACCTGATCAAGCTCTTTCTTAGCGCGCAAAAGCGCTGCCACCCTTGCGGCCTGATCAGCAAATTGCAAGGGCTGGGCATTAACAAATTTCTGCTCTTCAATCCCTAGAAACAAGAAAGAATTCTTTAAAACGGGTGTCATCGCATCCATCCCCTCATACAAACCACCTGGGCGTAAATCTGCCCCTCTGGTTGTAATAAACAAAACTTTCTTATCACTAAGTTTACCTTGGCTTCTCTCCCCTGGCTTTGCATCGTAAGTCATGCCCATTCGGGTAATACAGTCAATAAATGTTTTAAAGGTAGAAGGAATGGTCCAATTATACATAGGCATAGCACACACCAGGGCATCTGCTTGCAGAACTCTTTTACACATTGCATCAGAATGCTTTAATACTTGACGCATTTGTTCTGTCCGTTCTGCCTCTAGGGTATAGATGGCTTGCGCATATTCGGCAGTAACATGGGGTTGTACATCTTCTGTAACATCAATATAGTCTATGATGATCTGCGGCTGTTTTTCATGGAGCCTTTCCAAAAAATACTTTCCTAACAATCGGGAATTAGACCATTGATGAAATTTTGAACTGGCATCGATATGGAAAATTTTCATGGGATTCTCTTTAAAAATGATAACTTAGACTTAATGTATCTAAGTTAAGAAAGTGTCAATTCCTTAAACACAGTCTTTATCAATTCCTGCGTTTCTTATCTCATCTTTCCCTGAGGAGAAAACATATGAAACCATTTGTCCATTTGGTCTAAAAACTCATCTGGTGCTTTTTTAACAAAGGCTTTTTTTAAACTTGAAAGGGTATAACGGTCTAACTCCTGCTTCATTTTTTTCTCTACTTCAAGCATAACCGCATGAATGGCACACACACCATCAGTAGCCCATTGAGGAGAGGCCCCTTCTTCAAACAAAGCACATTTTTCTCTTATATCTCGGCACTCAAAAAAAGGCTTATGAGCATCAATGGCTTCTATAACATCAAGCACAGAAATTTCTTCTGCAGGTCGTGCCAGAACAAACCCCCCAGTTACCCCTTCTGTGGCAATAACAAGCCCTGCCTTATGGAGCTTTGTAAAGATCTTGGCCAAATAATCTTTCGGCACTCCTTGAAAAGCCGCCAAAGAACGAACGGTGTACCCTTCCCTTCCCGTGGGACTCTCAGAGAGATATAATAAACAGTGCAACCCATATTCAACCGCATTGCTAATATAGGCCATTCAGCTCTTTCCACCAATAAACCACTTCAAAAATCCTCTACGCCTTACCTCTAAACCTTAGGAGTATAGGCTTTTATTATCCAAAACCCTATACCAGCTTTTCTCTTTGACTCTATAATGACAATTTTCCTGAAAACGAACTAGCTTTATGCCATATACACCCGCACGATCACTGGCAAACTCTATTATTCCTTTTTTGTCCCTTTCGGCTCTGCTATATCTGTAGAAAGCGCTGTATCTATTATATCGGTTTTATATTCGTGTCCTGCCGGATCAAACTCTTTAAAACACCTTTTTGAGAGATCAACTTTTTCTTTCCAAGGTTGAACAGGACAACATTAAACCCTTGGAAATAGTATGCTGTTTTTCCAATGGATGTCGCACTTTCTGATCCATAGCGAGCAGTCTCCATCAAATCTGTTTGTAGTGCAGCCAAAGTAGGGCTGTAGACACAAACATAAAAAAGCCGCCAAAATCATTTTTTCATCTGAATAACTTTTCCAAAAACGGTACAGTGAATTCAGACCCATAAAATCTCTATACGTTAACAATCCTATCATAGATCATAGCTCTATCGTTAGAGAGCATATCATGCTTACGAATATTCAATAGATCGTTGAAAAACCACTCACAATCATAAAATTCTCCATGGAAATAGGATCATCCCTTATTAAAAGGCAAAATATTAAAATGACAAAATAAAAATATAAGTATGAACAAATAAAATTTACCACCCTTACATGATAAGAAATGCATTTCTCTTTATGCTGTTCAAGTCATATTTGCTATACTTGCCGGGTGATAAATACCTCATAGAACAGACACCTTTATTCGTTAAAATATCTGGTATTTCTTTTTTGTCATTCTTTTTAAGCATTCAACGTTATGAATACAGATGCCCCCATCTTCTTAGGTATTGATGTTGGAACAGGAAGTGCTCGTGCTGGTTTTTTCAGCGTTGATGGGCTTCTCCTCGCTCAAAGTAGCTGTCCCATAAAAATATGGTACCCTCAAGACTCTTTCGTTGAGCAATCCTCTACCAATATATGGCATGCTGTATGCCAGGCCACAAAAACAGCCTATGCCGCTATTCCTCCCCAACCCATTGCAGGTATTGGTTTTGATGCCACCTGTTCTCTCGTGGTGGTAAACGCCAAGGGCGATCCCCTTTCTGTAAGCCCTCTTGTTGCCTCTCAATACTCCCACAGCACATCGCTAGAAATCCCTGAAGAAATTCCCAACGTTATTGTTTGGATGGACCACCGTGCCCAGGCAGAAACAGAAGAAATTAATGCCCAGCAATTCTCTGTTCTTGACTATATTGGCGGGCGCATGTCTCTTGAAATGCAAACTCCCAAGCTTCTTTGGCTTCGTAGACACAGGACCGACACCTGGCAGAAAGCCGCCCATTTTTTTGATCTTCCAGACTTCCTTACATGGAAAGCCACCGGTAAGACCACACGCTCATTATGTTCTACCACCTGCAAATGGACCTATCTTGGCCATAAGAAAATGTGGGATGCCGCATATTTTCAAGCAATCGGCTTGAGCGATATTGTTGAAGAAAAATTCCAGCGTATTGGCCAACATATCCTCCCTCCTGGTGCCCCAGTAGGGCTCCTCTCGGCAGAGGCAGCAAGGGAGTTAGGTTTACCAGCCAATATTCCGGTAAGTGCCTCAGCAATCGATGCCCATGCTGGCGGTATTGGCACTATTGGAGCCATGGCTGGTTCAAGCAACCCTGCCAAAACTTCCCTGCAAGCCCCTATGGCGGTACCTGATATTTTCTCTCGCCGTATTGCCCTTATTGCCGGTACCTCAAGCTGCCATATGGCCATATCTCCCCAACCCCATTTTGTTTCAGGAATATGGGGCCCCTATTATGGGGCCATGCTCCCCAACATGTGGCTCAACGAGGGAGGTCAGTCTGCAACGGGTAGCCTGATTGACCATATTATCACGACCCACCATGCCTATTCACTCCTAAAAGAAAAGGCCATCCAACAAGGAATAACCCCCTACGATTACCTCAACACCCAAATTGAGCATTTATCTTCTTCTCTACCCAGCTATAGCTATCTTACGAAAAAACTCCATATTATGCCAGATTTTCATGGTAACCGATCACCATTGGCCGATCCGGAAGTCCGTGGAATGATCTCTGGCCTCACGCTTCATTCTGGACTTGATGAGCTTACACTCCTCTATCTCGCAACCCTACAAGGGTTGGCTTATGGTACCCGCCAAATTATTGAAACCCTGAATAAAAAAGGCTATCATATCGATACAGTTATGGTTTCCGGTGGGCAGACAAAGAATCCTCTTTTTTTACAAGAGCACGCCAATGCCACACAATGCCGCATTGTTCTCCCCAAAGAGCAGGACGCTGTTCTGCTGGGATCGGCTATATTAGGGGCTGTTGCAGGAGGGGTATACCCGTCTATTCCCGCAGCAATGGCCGCCATGAGCCATATAGGGCATGTGATTGAACCCGGTGAGGCTTCCCTCCTCCAATATCATACAAGAAAATATTCTGTTTTTCTTCAAATGCAAAAGAACCAATATGAGTATAACACCCTTATGAGCAGTAAAACTCTATAGGGCATTATTTAAGAATGATCCCTTATATTCCGATCATCCACAACGTTCTACGCGGTGGTTGCACT
This sequence comes from Entomobacter blattae, assembly GCF_014672835.1. Classification (NCBI taxonomy): domain Bacteria; kingdom Pseudomonadati; phylum Pseudomonadota; class Alphaproteobacteria; order Acetobacterales; family Acetobacteraceae; genus Entomobacter; species Entomobacter blattae. The sequence goes on from NZ_CP060244.1 coordinate 2,286,819, forward strand.
GCCAAGCCCAAGAAGATTATCTTTTTCCTCCAAAAAGATTTTCTACTGTTGGCATCGTAGATCAATACATTCTGCTTCAAACCGATCACTATAAAGCTGAAGACTATAACGGTTCAATAGTTCAAAGGATGCATCCAAAAGACGGCACAGCCTATAAAACAGGTTTTTATAGGTGGGGAAATACTGATCGACAAACGTGAAGAAATATTTAAGCAAAGAGAACTTTGCCCGCTTTAAACCTTTCCCTTAAGGCAGATGAATAAGAGACATATAAATGCAAAACAACTTCTCCTTACAGCCCTCCATACTCCTAAAATTTGATAAGTGTAACCCCTAACCCCTAACCCCTAACCCCTAACCCCTAAGGGAGGAGGGTAAATTGTGCACGCCTTTCTTTCAATGCTGAAAGAATAATCCCCCTATCTTCTCCAGCTAGGAAACATTTAATCCCCAATTTTTCTAACAATTCCTTTTGCTGTGGGGTTCGAGGATTAGCACAAAATGGAATGTTCTTTTTTATACAATAAAGAGCTATCGATTTAACCACATCCTGAACAGCTTCATCGGTTGGGTCTGCTCCCACGCCTATATCTACAGCAAGGTCTAATGCGCCATCCATAGCAGCCAGAATCCCATTTTGAGAGAGAATATCTGAAAAAAGCGCTGCCCCCTTCTTGCTTTCTATCATAGGCACAATAAATGCACTTTTATTCACTTGCTTTACATATTCTGCTATAGGCAAAGTACCAAACCCGGTTATTCGTCCCCCCGTTATGGTACGCTGCCCCTGTGGGGGAAACCATGCTGCCTCTACAGCTTTACGAACCTCTTCACGACTTTCTACCTTAGGGAGGACAATGGCACGAGCCCCATTATCCAACAGTCGCCCAATACGCTTTGGATCAACCCCGGGCACTCGCACCCAAGGCTCAACACCTGCTAGCTCACAGCTGCGAATACAGTCCAAAACATCCCTTTCTTCTCTCAGGAGATGCTCCATATCCAGAATCACAAAGTCATAGCCTGCTTTTCCTGCCATTTCACATAAAAGGGAAGAAGGAAGAGAGTTGAGAAAACCCACCACCTCTTTTCCTTCCCTGCTTTTACTCAGCACAGAGAGGGATGAAAACACCGTATTCCTTTCATAATACCAAACGGTATTACTATACTTTTTAATTAAGAAAAATTACAGCTTACAGAAACCTCATAAATTACAGGGAAATAAATTACAGGGAAGGCTCAAAAACCTTCTTATTGGTCTCTGTTAAGAGAGAACCCTTTTCCATTATTCCCGCAGGCGTTAAAAAATAAACCAGTGGTGGAGGATGCATTAAAAAATCATGATGGGATATCCCCCATCCATAAGCACCCGCCAGCGGATAAATCACAAAATCACCAATAGCTAACTGCTTGACAGGAACATCTCGTGCCAAGATATCTTTCGGGGTACAAAGCTGGCCTACCATACTAACAGGCGCATTGGTTACCACTGGACTTTCTCCCCCGGAAGAAATTATGATGGGATGATCATGGCCAAGTGCTGAGGGGAGCCGGAAATGATGTGTTCCCCCCCTGCCTATAGCAAACCATTTCCCATGGCTTTTTTTAATATCCATAACCTCCATAATATAAATACCGCAACCAGCAGTCAGATAACGGCCTATTTCAAAACGCAACTTGATTCCTTTGCCTTCCTCTTTAAGAATCTTCTGCAAACCCTCGCAAAAGAAAGACCAATTAAACGAGTTTTGGGCATCCTGATAGTTAATCCCCATCCCACCCCCACAATTCATAAGATCAATTTGAAGATTAAATTTCTCACGAAGACGGTGAAAAGAGCGGATATGCTGGTGAACCAACTCTAGATGGGCCATTGTATCGGTATGATGGGAAAGTGTATGAGCATGCAGCCCCACAAGCTTTAGGCTAGGGGTTTGGACAATATAAAGCAGGGCCAGCTCGACCATTTCATTATCCATACCGAACTGGCTGGGTTTTCCACTCATCATAAGGGAACTCTTTATCTCTCCCTCCATCTGCAGGTTCAACCGCAACATAACCGGCGCAACACGCCCCAGATTTTGCGATATTTTTGCCAAGCGTTGAAGTTCTAACAGGCTTTCAACATGCAGCGCTTCTACATTAGCCTCCAGGGCAGCACGGAGCTCAGTTGGTGTTTTTCCTGGCCCACCAAAAAGGATACGATGATGAGGAACATGGTTTTGTATCCATACCAGCTCGCCGATAGAAGCCACTTCAAACCCATCCACATGACGGGACAACGTTTTAAGAATAGGGATTTCGTTATTGGCTTTGACGGCAAAAAAGATACTGCAATTTTCTGGCAGGCCTTCCTGCATAGCTTTGGCGTGCGCTTCCAGGGCTGTCAAATCATACAGAAAAGCACAAAGTGGGTCTTCGATCGCCTGATTGTCTTCCGACTGTAACGAACGTAAATACGCTATGCCTTTTTCCATCGCTGGGGTTATCTTACCAAATTGTGCCTGGATCGCCTGATTTTCTGGAACTGGTGACAGAGACATTACGCGCGCTCTCCTGAAAAAAAGTAGGGTGAGAAGGGACTCTTTAACGTAACATACCCGGCATCACGATCGGGAAGCTTCCTTAAACGGGTCATCAGGTTCGATTTTGCTGGTAACCCTACCCCTGTAACCAAGCGATGCAAACGGTCGTTTCCATCACCTTGTGTATCAGTCACCCGGCTGGCAATATCTTCTAAAATAGTCTGAACTTCTTGCCATAACTGTTTTTCTAACTTGCTAGAATGAAGCGAAAAATGAAAAATGGCTTCAGAAAGGTTATTGACAATTAAACAATAAACCGTACGTTTCCAGCCTTTATCAGCTGAATACCATACAGAATGGCGCGTTAATGGCTGCATTCCCTTTAGCTGTTCTTCTGGCCAATGAGACATTAAAAGTTTTGTGCCTTCCAAATCACGCACCCATACACGAACCGGCCAACCTTGTTGATCAAAACCTATTATGGTGTTCTGCAGATGCGGCTCTAACACGATCCCATATTCTAAATGGCACCGTAACACACCCTCACAAAGAATAGCCGCGTAACGGCGCATCCATTCACAAGCAACCTGCTCAAACCCTTGATTATGCAGATAAGCCAGCTCTTCTAACATTACGGTACAGTTTGATTTTTCCTTTAGGCCAACACCCCAGGTAAAAAGAGACATAGCCACTTCAGGCCGTAAATAAGCACGCTCTTCTCGGCTGATCGTATCTCGATAGAGAAGGCCAAAGCTTTCCGTCATGGGAATATTCTCTTCCTCTGTGCCAAGGGTTGCCAGACTCACTGTTGTGGCTGCCGGTTCTGGCATAAAGGCAAAACCAGGGCATATTTGAGAAAGAACCTTAATCGTTGGTTGCAATAATTCCGTTAAAGCGACAGCACTTTCAAGCTCATACCAGGCATTTTTACGCACGCAATTTGTAAGTCTAGTATGAATGGAAAATTTAAGAAAACTTTCAAGCTCGGGGTGGTATAAAGTTCGAACAGATGAAGTTGGATATAAACGCTCCCCCTTAAACCCAACAGGTTGAATAACCTCATTTTGTACAGCCTTTTGGAAGAGAGGTAAATTATGAATATAGTCAACCTCCCACGGATGGCATGGATAAAGGTTTTTTTCTCCTGAGATCTGCTCTAATAACTCCATCTTAGGAGCGCCAAGGCAGCGAATTACCTCTGGGTTCACTTCAAACCAAAATAGCTGAAACGAAGCCCCTACTTCAGGCGAACATTGAATCAATAGATCTCTGCTCACCCCTTCCCTGCTTTTAGGCGCAGGGTGAAGGGCATGCCCCCACACAAGATTTTGCTCTGAAGCCAGAAGCGTATCCGTATTAGGAGCCAGCCGATCCTGAGATACTGCCTTTGCTGTAGTGATTTTTTCAAATTGGGCACCAAGAAATGTCTGGATATTCTCAATACTGTTATGGATCTGCCCTATAAGGGAAGCGCCATAACCAGCCTCTGGGTAAGAGGCAAATAATAATTCTGCCAAACTTGTTATTCCCAGAGGAGTCCAGCCTTCTTTTGTTTTTATAAATGGCCAACTTGTAAAATGGCAGCGCCGTAATGCACTGACACTGCTCGCTGCAATAATGATCTGAACTGAGCCAACCCACACACTAACAATATATGCAGGAGGATCTATGGTAGTAAGCAAGGTACCAAAGGGGTGATCTCCCCCATAATTAAAATCCACATCACCGGTCAAAAGGGCCTGTTCTCGTATATAACAATTCAACAAACACTCTATCGAAAACATTTCACTTTTCTTCTCAATCACGGACTGGTGAGCTTGTAAATTCTGATGGATATAACTCATGCTGATCCTTCAACCGCTTTCATATACGGTAAAATAAAAAAAGCTGCCGCAAAACTTGCCACGGCAGCAACATAAAACGGAGAAAAAACATTCCCATTCTGCACAAGAAAGCCAGCAGCAAGGCCCGCAAATGCCCCTGAAAACTTTCCAGCAGAATCAAACTGACCAAAAATAGCCCCCGAATTGGCTGCCTTTGCCCAATGGCTTAAAACATCATGTAAGCCACAATACGTTAATATAATACCTACTCCCATCAGCAGACGAAACAGAACAAGGGAGCCAATCGTAGGACTATAGCCTTGGAATAAAACCGAAACGGCAAACAAGAATAACCCATTAAAGAGGGCGTTAGGGGGCCTATATTTTTTTAATGCAGGCATACCCATAAGATAGACAAGATGAGGGAAACCATAGAAAAACCCAATCACCCCATTTGATTTTAAACCCAACTTATGGGCGTATAAAACAAAATAGGGAAATGTTACAACCATGGAAAAGCTATAGACCGCCTGCAACCCAAGAAGTAAGGGTAACTTAATGGGTGGCATACTTTCAGCATCTAAGGGCATCAAGCCATTTTTTCCTGTAATCGAGGCGTTGCTCTCAGGTTTTTTATCGGTAATGGGCAAAAGAAAGCTTAAAAAAAAGGCCGATAATGGGAAAAGAGATAATAGGCTATAAATATAAAGCCCAGGTTTGTAATCCATTACCAAACCAATCACCCAAGGGGCTGTCACCATAGCCAGCCGTGCGGAAAACTGTGTCCAGTTGAGGGCAACCCTTAATTGAGCCCTATCAAGAAAACTTCCTAAATAGGCGTTAGAGGCCCCCATGGCACCCCCGCATATCCCTTGAATGAAAAGGGCCAACAAAAACAACCCTATCGATTGGCTTACCCCTGCCAGAAAAAAACCTATAGCTAACCCTCCATACGCTCTTTGCAAGGAGAGGCGATATCCATATCGATCTGCCATACGCCCCCACCAAGGTGTAAAAACAGCTGTGAGCAAGGTTGGGATGATATAGAAAACCCCATACATCCATGCGGGTACAGCCGTAATCAAAGACGATAAAAACAATGGAAGAAATAACGGCAACCCCAGCACTGTAAAGGCAGACAAATAATGCCCCATCAAAACAATACCGACAATCGTCCGCACTGATACGGGCCTCATGGAGAGTCTTGCCTTTCTGTTAACTGGCCACCTGGTAGCCTATCATCCTGATAGGCCAACATCAGAGCTGATAATTCATGATATCCTGGCACCTCCCCATAGGTTGTCAGAATGTTCAATAACATTCCCGGTGTTAAAAGTGGCCACATATATTCTTCCATAAGAAGCTGGCCATCAGAATTTTCCCTTCTTGGCTCAGCAGGCTGCTGTTTATGAGTTTTGTAAAAAAGAGAGTAAAGATAGCGTCGACAATACCCTTTTGAAAGAAGGTTAACTATCATAATACCGTATTCCTTTTGCTAACTCTCTCTATCTTTCAGGTTTATTCCACAGTAATGGGCTCATTTTCATCCATAAAGATATTGGGAGATGTCCACCCGTAATATTTATTAATATCGGCCGCATCGGTATAATCTTTTGGTAAAAGAGTACCGGCTGTAAGCAAGTATTTTACGGGCATAGTAGCATCAGCCATAAAAAACCGGGCAGGCGCTGTTTCTATTCCCTCATTGGAAAGAACGTTCAATATATTGAGAAAAACTTCCCGTAAGAGCCCATACAAGGCTTTTCTTTTTACAACCCTCAAAGCAACAAGCTCTTCGAAGGGCGCCATAATACAAAGCTGCAAAGTGATAGTGCACAGCATTTCCATGAGTTCCTCTGGCCGTTTAGCCTTAATACGCCCATCCTGTATTGCATTGACAATCTCTGCCAGTTCCGGTTTGGCCGCAAGCAATAATGGTTCGTACAGCCTTGCAGAATCATTATCCTTCATTAACAATCGTACATTCTCTTTTTGATAAAGAAGGATGGCATTCTGCTGATTTGCTTCCAAGGCAATGCCATATTGTAACCAAAGCCGCAGATGCACCCCTAAAAAAACATCCAGATGGGCCTTAGCCCATGCTAAAATATCTCCTTCATAGAAGTGGTCTGCAAGGTGCAGCATCAGGGGGCGCCCATCTCCCATAAGGGTTACCAAAGCTGCAACAGGTACGGCGAGTTCTCCTTCACTCCCTAATGGATATTCCCGCAAAATATAAGCTAGGTCTGCTCTTTCCTGAACGTAACCGCCACGCCGTTCATCGACATGCACAATTTTTGATCCCAGCATGGGGTCACTAGCAGCAATATTTTCAAGAATTTTCTGGAAAGAATAACCGTCATGAACAGTACTCGGCTTTATTAACCTTAAGTTTCTATTCCCTAATGTACGCATATAGAGCGGTAATTTTATATGAAACCGTAAATTTTCAACACAAGCGACAGTTCTGACAGAAAGGGTGGGCCTAACAGTACAAAATGCCATAGGGGCCGCAACAGCACCCACCGGCAGTTCTGAGAGAATATGGGGCCACGTTAAAGGGTGGACGGGAATAACCTGATGGGTTTTCTCCAATTCTTGTGGCAAACCAAGCTGCTTCATTGTGGGCCAAATATCTTCTGGCGGAAGAAAGGGTTGAATAAGAAGTTCGGTGGGTAGAGCTATCCACCTCAATTTAAAATGGGGAGAAAATTCGGGAGCGTAGGCCTGTAGGCTTTTATGATCAAACCCCACTTTGGCTCTGGCAGTCGGATAAAATGGATGATCAGAAAAACTGGCAATCCAATCCATCCCCAGCAATCTTTCATGCCAAGAAGAAAGGCTCATAACTTGCTGGAATTTGTGTTTTTGGGCTTCATATTCTGCCCTGCATATTTCTGTATGGTTGAGCGCAAGAAGGGCTTCCTCCTGAAAGAGGTGAAATAGTCTACGAATGGCGCCATCCTGCCCACTTGCCAAACATCGTAGAAAATTTTCAATTCCACTTGCCTGCGTTCGTTCCTGCCCTAAAGCCTGATAATACCAAGTAGCAGAGGCAGCCTTATAACGCTGCAAGATTTTGGCCGGCTCAACAGCAAGCCAAAGGACACTTCCATCTTTCAATACAGCTTTAAGCCATTGTTGATGAGGGAGAAGAGAACGCTCCGTATCCAGCATCTCCTGATCCAGTATCCCTTGGGACGATATTCCAAATAGATCTTCTCTTAAAACCGTATCCATAATACGCAGGAGAATATAGCGTTCTGCTGATGATATGGGGGCATAATCTGCCTTAAGTGCACTATAATTATTCATGCGCTCACCTCTTCTTTTACAGTAAATCCAAACTTTTTCTCAAGCACCTGTTTTTGGACCCACAAATCTTCCTGAGTAGGGGCGATAATTTGCAAAATGCCTATATAATCCTTGTTTGAATGGGTTACGACAATTCTATCGCCCACCTTACGAAGTGCACGATACATCCACCACCCATCATCATCCTCCTGCGTTATGGAAGGAGATACCTCAGTCAGGATGCCGCCATGGTCTGCAACACCATAAAAAATTCCTGCAACAGGAAGGGCAGCCCCCTCAATACCGCTTTCATACAACAAGATACCTTCATCCATAGCTTCTGGCAGAGATACACCCTGATATAATTTGAGAATGGTCGAAAACCATTTTCGCCCCAAGAGACGATCAAGTAAAAACTCGCGCCCATCCCCAATACTTCGATAATTAATTTCAACCAGAACGGGGCCTGCTTCAGTTGCAATAAATTCACTATGGCATACCCCAAACCCTACGCCAAAAGCTGCTATCTGAGCTAAAGCTTGTGTACGATATTTTATCCCTACCGGGCCATTCCACAGCGCACTTTTCTCAATAAAGTAGGGAGGAGGAGAAAGCGAAACATCAAAACCTCCTATGGCTGCAATATTTACGCCATCACCTAATGTTTCTAGCGTAAAAAGCGTGCCTTCTAGGTAGGCTTCAAGGGCTATTCCCTTTTGATGTTTGGGCATAAAATTCTGCAAAAAAGCTTTAAGCTCTGCCGCATTTCGACATAATTGCACATCCATACTCGCTACCCCCTCTACAGGTTTAGCCACTACCGGGTAAGGAATAGCACTGGGCAGCTCTGCCCCCGCCCCTACTACGAATGACCAAGGCATGGGAAGCCCTAATTGCTGCTGTCGAGCCCTGAAGGCTGCCTTGTTTTTGGCAGCAAAGCAGATCTCCCATTTCTTAGAGGGGCATCGAAAATACTCAGCGACCAGAGAGGTTACCACCTGTAAATGATCACTATTAGAAAACACAGCTGCAGGTGAAATTCTATTTTTTATTAATGCCGACAAAACAGAAAGAGGATTAAAAACATCGCATTCTATAATTTGCGGCTTATTGTCCAAATGCGTAAGCCGCATTTCATGGTCTTGTGCGTAATCCGTTACAATAACTACAGCATGACCCTTATGGATTAATGATGGCAAAAACCCTTCAATAACAGCATTATGCGCTATATGGCTTATCACGACAAAGGGCTTAGATAGGGGAGAAAAATTCTGCATGAGCACTTCCTTCAACAAGAAAGACTGGAGGAGGGGATTATGGCGTTGGCCTTATTCTTATATTTGATATTAATAATTATTATCAATTAATGATTTCCTTTTTATATCGAAATCATAATAAGTTTTTCCTTAGGAGCTCTCTTGCTTAATCCAAACTATAAAGATTTCTTAAAGGAAACGGCTCAGTAATTAATTTTATAAAAAGGTGAATTTTTTCTATTTTATTAATATTGACTCTTATTTGCATATTAAATTATGACACTCAAGTAACTTATCTTCCCCTTAACCACTGCATTAAAAACAAAGTCTGCTTTCTTCATCATGAAACATTATTCACTCTTTAGTTCTTCAGCATTACAGACCACTGTTGCTTGGGCTTCAATCGTTTTTATTGGGAGTATATTCCCATTAAATGTAGTTTTTTCACAAGAGTTAAAGCCTAACTCTCCCGCTGGCAATAAACCAAAAACACCTCCAAAAAAACAAGATAAACCACAAGATAAACCAGCCGATGAACAAATTGTTATTCAGGGAGACATTCTAGGAGAAAACAGCAAAAAAGCCTTACGGTATTATGCTGGTAGCCGAAGTGTCATTTCCTCTGATACGCTGAGAAATGGTGGAATCAGGTCCCTTGATGATGCCCTTCAGCATGTCCCCAGCGTAAAGATATTTGATGAAACCGGCACCGGCGCCCTGCCCCAAATTATGGTACGGGGTCTTTATGAAAGCCGAAGTGGGCGAGTTCAGCTTTTACAAGATGGAATTCCCCTCTCTCTGGCCCCCTATGGCCAAACCAGTGTTTCCCTCTTTCCTGTAACCCTTGACATGATTGACCGGATCGACATTGTCAGAGGGGGGGCAGCTGTGCAATATGGGCCCAATAACGTTGGTGGTGTTATAAACCTTGTGAGCCGCCCCATACCAAAAAAATGGGAAACCACCTTTGGAGACAGACTCCAGGTTGCCCAAAACGGGAACGTTATTTTTAATAATTTTGTAAGCACTGGCGGGCATGTCACCGATGATTTTGCCCTTCAGCTGGATACGAATTTTCAAAACGGCGACACATTTCGTAATGGTCATAACAAGGTTGATACCAAGAATTTTCGACTGCGTGGACAATACGATATCGATGATGACACCAGAATCCGTGCAGAAATACAGCACTATACCCTTAATATTGACCTTCCCGGCTCCCTTACCCCTAATGACTATAAACAAGACCCATACCAAACTACTCGCCCACTAGATAATGTGGTAGGCCATACCGTACGAGGCAATCTTGTGGTCCAACATGACTTTGGTGAACTTGGGCCCTTTGAAGGTGGCCAGTTCACCTGGACAGGGTTTGCCAGTACAACTTATAGAAACTATAAGGTTGGCATGCGCACTAATGCCAATGAAACCTGGCTTTCTAATCTTCCCCCAGAACTCTTGCAGCAGGCCCCACGAGACTATCAGGTTTTTGGCGCCCAACCGCAGCTTACATTACGGGCCCATAGCGGTGATGTCAGCCATGAAATTACCATGGGGGCTCGCGCAACATTTGAAGATATTGGGTTTATTGTGAATAGAACCCAGCTTCAAACCAACGTTGTCAGCCTTATCCAGAACAGGCATTTTACCGATAAGGCCTGGGCAACCTTTATTAGCGATAAAATAGGCCTGCTGGATGAAACACTTACCCTGACACCGGGCTTTCGCTTTGAACATCTTGATTCTTCATTTTACGATCGTATGAATGGCCAAAAAACAGGAAATGGGATTAGGAATATTCTCCCAGGTGTAACGGCTTCCTATAAGATTGGAAAAACGGGGATGGTTTTTTTCGATGCCCAACGCTCGCTTAGAGCTCCTCAGGTGACCCAGATTATTTACGGTAACAACCTCAACTCAGAACTGGCCTGGAACTACGAGACTGGTGGACGTTATTTCCCCGATAAAAACACCACATTGGGGCTTACTTTCTACCGAATTGACTTTAACAACCAAATTACACTAGATAACACGAGCCGAACTTACGTTAACCTAGGTTCCACCCGCAACCAGGGCATTGAACTGAGTGCAGAATGGCAGCTGCCTGCTGTGCCAGACCTTTCCTTCAAAGCTACATATGCTTTTCTGGATGCCAAGCAGCTCAACGGCCAATATAGTGGTAAACGTACGCCCTATACCTCTAAACACCAAATCACGGGAGATATCCGCTATAAGTTAGACCGCTCTACAGAGTTTGACATTAATGGTTATTATTTCTCCAATGCCTATTCGGATGCAGCTAACACCAGACAAGAGAATGCTATTGCCTCTGTTGGACGGCTCCCAAGCTATGTTGTTTTTAATGCCCAAGCTAGCCATGTTTTCTACGAGCAAAATAACGGCGCTACTGTTAGGGGATCTTTCTCCATTCTGAATTTTGCCAACGAGCATTACTATTTTCGTGGCATTGATACCAGTCCATGGGGAAGAGAGACAGCACCCGGCAGAACCTTTATTATGGGGGTACAGGCTACACTATAACCCCTTCACATAACTTACCAGAAACAATTTTTGCACAAAACACTTCAATGGAAGACATTTTTCATGACAAGAAACTTTATGCCTAAAACCACCCTTCTTAAGACCTGCTACACATAAAAGCTCAAAAAGACGTGTAGGCGATCAATAAATGAGGTAAAATAAAAAACCTCTATAAATTCTGCAACAGAGCTAAGTCTTTCATTACCCTTTCTTCACAACAGAGGATACAACCCTTACTATGTGCTCTCCCTCACGGAGAGCACAATGAAAATCTCCATCCATAATGAATATCTTAAAAATATCCCTACTGCGCTCATCAGAATTGAAGACACCCTTCTCTTATGGCATATCATTTGGCCTCTAAAATCGTTTAAAATAGGGCGCTTTCTACTGTTATGTTATTTATAGACCACCAGTAAGGCTCCTAGAGCTATTAAGATTAGCCAACCCAGTTTGTAGCCAATAATTTTCGTGCAGAAAAACGACCCCCCATACAGAAACCATCAACGACACTCAACTTATCCATAGAGAAAACACGGCCCGCATCGCCAAGTTTTAAAGCCCTGAAATAACATAGCCACGATGCTCCCGTTATCATCCCTGACAAAACGAAAAAGGTAACCATTTTTAGAGTAAAATCTTTAAGGGGCTGCCATTGTTTTTTGGAAAAAAAAGACAATACAGGAAATACCACATAAAATAATACCAATATGGATCAGGGTCGCTAGGTCTACCTGAACATCCTCACCCCCAATTTTTACAAAAAAGCTGTTAATGCGGCAAATAGAATTGAACAGTGAAATTAAACAAGGCGTAGAGCGAACCCGTTATCACGTTTTCCATGAAACGAAACTCTTGGATGAGAAAAACGCCTAAGTTGAACCCCTTTTTTACCACTACGTTACCCCTCCCTCAATGACCTTATAGAGGTAGAACACTTCACATATTCTCCCGACACTCAGAAATAGAGATATCAGAAAAATTGTACCGACCTTCACAGCCCCTATAAAATTTATCCATTCTTTTTATGGGCAAAACTCCCCTGAGTTAAAAAAGAGCATACCAACAAAGGAACCACCTTTCTATAGGGATAGGGATAGGGATAGGGATAGGGATAGGGATAGGGATAGGGATAGGGATAGATAAACGAGAAATCGACCAAACACCAGATCAAAAGGCAAAAAGGTGCTCTTCAAAATCCTTCCTTATTAAGAAGAGGTATGAGGAGCACTTTTTTAAGAACGGATTTTTATGATAATTGTATGAAGCTAACTATTCAGCATTTAGTCAGCCAATTAGCGCATCTTAACCTTCTCGCGCAATTGAATGGCTGCCTGAACCATATGATGCAAGGAGGGGATAACCTCTTCCCACCGCCTTGTTTTAAGCCCACAATCTGGGTTAACCCAAAGCCGGTCGATAGGTAAGGTTTCCATCGCCTTTTCCATCAGCCGTACCATTTGTGCCTGAGAGGGAATAGCGGGCGAATGAATATCATAAACCCCTGGGCCAATAGCATTAGGATATTTAAAGCGTTCAAATGCCCGTAACAACTCCATATTAGAGCGCGATGTCTCTATCGTTATAACATCAGCATCCATTCCAGCAATGGCTTCGAGGATATCATTAAATTCTGAATAGCACATATGGGTATGAATCTGTGTGGTATCTTTTACACCGTTGGCAGCAATCCTAAAGGCGTTTACAGCCCAAGACAGATAGGTATCCCACTCAGACTGATGGAGGGGGAGCCCCTCACGCAAGGCAGGTTCGTCAATCTGTATTATCGTAATCCCTGAAGTTTCCAGGTCACAAACCTCTTTACGGATTGCCATGGCCAAATTTAGGCATGTTTGCGAGCGGGGCTGATCATCTCTGACAAATGACCAATTCAGCATTGTGACAGGCCCTGTTAGCATACCTTTGACCGGCCTATCTGTAAGACTTTGGGCATAAATAGCCCATTCTAACGTTATGGGGGCCAAGCGCTCTACATCCCCGTAGAGAATGGGAGGTTTTACACAACGAGACCCATAAGATTGAACCCACCCGTTACGGCTTAACGCATATCCTTGCAAATGTTCCCCAAAATACTCCACCATATCATTACGTTCTGCTTCACCATGCACCAAAACATCCAGGCCCAGCGATTCTTGCTGTGTGATACAGGTGGCAATCTCCTGGCGAATACGACGATCATACGCCTCTTTTTGGATTTCTCCTTTACGATAGCGCATACGCACCTGACGAATTTCAGAAGTTTGAGGGAATGAACCAATGGTTGTTGTTGGAAAAAGTGGTAAATGTAAAACCGTATTCTGCAAAGCAGCACGCTGTTTATAATGCGAAAGCCTTTTTCCCCATTCAGGGGTTACGCTGGCCATTTCTTCTCTTATCGCTGCATTATAAACACGTTGTGAAGTTTTACGGCTATTCATAGCCTTTTTATTGTCTTCAAGCTGAGCATAAACTGCCTTTCGCCCTTTTTTCAAAGCTTGAGCTAAAATGGCAACTTCTTCAATCTTTTGGACAGCAAAAGCAAGCCAGGTGACAATTTCAGGATCCATGGCGGTTTCAAACGCAATATCCAACGGCACGTGCAGTAATGAGCAGGATGGCGCAATCCATAATCTTTTTTGCAATTTTGCATAAATGGGTTCAAGCCATTCTAGCGTTTCGGTTAAATTATCCTTCCAGATATTCCGCCCATTTACGACCCCTAACGAAAGCACTTTCTCCTCAGAAAGATTTTGTATCAGACTGTCAATCTCGTGCCGAGCGTTGAGGGCATCCACATGTAAACCCTGTACAGGCAAGCGGCAAGCCAAAGTAAGATTATCTCGTAAGGCCCCGAAATAGGTCGTTATCATAATTTTCAGCGGGCTGTTTTGTAAAAACTGATAAGCCCTTTCATAAGCCTCCTGCCATTCGCTAGAAAGCTGGGTGACGAGCGCTGGTTCATCAACCTGAACCCACTCAAGACCCTTTTCTGCCAATAAGGCAAACAGCTCTTCATAAACCTTAAGCAAAGATTCCAAGTGAATGAGCTTATCGCTATGATCCCAAGACTTTCCAAGCCAAAGATAAGTAACAGGGCCAATAATCACAGGCTTGGCGGATATTCCCCTCACCTTTGCCTCTTCTATTTGGTCCAAGAGGCGAGAAGGGTTTAAATGGAAGGAAGAATCTTTGGTGAATTCTGGAACGATATAATGATAGTTGGTATCAAACCATTTCGTCATCTCACCGGCAATGCTCTCTTGGGTTTGACCATTTTTTTCTGCTGTTTTTCCTCTCGCTAAAAGAAAATACTTATCAAGATCACTTCCCCCTTTTTGGACTATCCTTTGCGGGATATTTCCTAACAGCAAGCTCATATCCAAAACATGGTCGTAATAGGAGAAATCCCCACATGGAATATACGCCATCCCATTTTGTAATGACCAATTGCTCTGCCGTAGAAGTATCCCCATTTCTTCCAAAGCGGACTGGGATAACTGCCCCTTCCAGTACGCTTCCAGGGCGAATTTCAATTCACGCTTTAACCCAATACGAGGAAATCCCAAACTATGTGTAGTGACCATTTCTAGATCCTGCCGTAATGATAGATGATCGGCAGGATATTCCCTTTTTTATTATGAAATAAAATGATATTATATCATAAAATCATTAATTTTATTCATGTATTGGTATGCTTGAACGAATTCATCTGGAAATTATCTATGCCATTGAGCAATGTGGTTCTCTCACCGCAGCGGCAGAAAAACTCTGCCTTACTCAATCTGCTCTAAGCCACACCATAAAAAAGCTTGAGCAATTAACTGGCACAATCATTTGGACCCGTGAAGGACGGAGTTTACGCCTAACCCAGACAGGCCTATATTTACGTGACCTGGCGAAAAGAATTGTTCCCCAAATGGAGTTAGCTGAAGAACAAATGCAGCAATATGCCCAAGGAAAACGGGGAATATTACGAATTGGTGTAGAATGTCACCCCTGCTATCAATGGTTGCAAAAGGTGGTCAATCCCTATTTGAAAAGCTGGTCAGATGTTGATATCGACATCAAACAGAAATTTAATTTTGGCGGTATAGGAGCTCTTCTTAACTACGAAATTGACCTTCTTGTAACTCCCGACCCCTTATGGAAGAGCCGCCTCAGTTTTCTTCCGGTATTTGATTATGAGCAAGTCCTTGTTGTGGGATCTTCTCACCCATTAGCGTCATTTAATACTGTTTCTCCAAAACAACTTTCCCAAGAAACACTTATTACTTACCCGGTAGAAAAAGAAAGGCTCGATATTTTTAGCCTTTTTCTTACCCCTGCTGGTATTATACCGAAAGAACACAAGACACTAGAAACCACTGAAATCATTTTCCAAATGGTTGAAAACCAACGGGGTATTTCGGCCATGCCCTTATGGCTAGTCCAAGAGTATTCCTACAAATATGCCGTTACACCTGTTCGTCTGGGGAAAAATGGTATTTTTAAAAGTATTTATCTCGGCACCCGTAAAGACGACTTAACAATACCCTACCTTAATGCCTTTATAGAAATTGCTAAAACCACCAATACGGATTCTCTGTTTCCAAAGAGATCAAGATGAGCATATTCAATGGTTTTGTTTTTCTAAAATTCACAGAGTATTTACGGGCTTTCTTTATTGAACTGTAATTTTTAAAACTCCATTAATAACAAGTAACACCCTTTCTTATCACCAGGGCTTGCCACTCGGGATTTTAACAAGAATTGTAGATATTTTTCTCGTAAGACAAGTATAAATCCAAATTAAATACCTTCTTTTTCTCCCCTATCTCTTTTTATTACACCGTTTAACTTAGAGAATTCTTCCTTAAAAGAGAGAAATTGTTCTATTATATTTTTTCTTCCTATTATACTCCTTATTTCCCTTCACGACTTAACCTCCCTCCTCTTTTCTTTCTTACTCTGCCTGGGGTTGCGTCATTCGTAATAGAGAACTGGAAGCCTCAATTCTGGCCCTGACCCACCAATTTGACATTAGGGTGTCATTGAGCAGCAAATATTTCTACCATGATGTACGGGGTTATTCGTCTACCACGCTGCGGTGCTGTCCTACCCTGCGGAGATTGGTATTTTTCTGTTCGGTCGCTCAGCAGATCCGTGCTAGGATTACTTCAAGGGATGGATTTCTGAAGTTCTAAAAAAACCTTACCCATTTCCTAGAGACCATCACCTATCGCACTCTTCACTCTGTCCAGCTTATCCCCTCTAAAAAATTAGAATAATCGTTATAATCTAGAAACTTTACTGTCATATTTTCAAAATAGCAGAAAACACTCAATCATTGATGGCACATTTTACTAAAATAGCACTTAATAAAAAAGCCACCCCGTTAAGGGTGACCTTGTTTATTTTCTTGCTAAACTAAAAAAGCACAGGAGTTTAATAAGGCTAAAATAGTGTAAGTCATCACTGTTTTTACTTTATTGAATTCCCTTCTACTTTTCCTTGAGACAAATCAAATACAGCAACAAACAGAATATTAAAAATAGTTAATGGTTAATTTTCATACCAAACTAGATAATAAATTTCTAATAAATTAAAGGTTCCTACGGATCATCTTCCACAGCTATCCGACCAAAATGATCTCAAAAAAAATATAATTAATTTGTAATCACTCATCTATATTTTCTTCAAATACCATTTTTCCCCCACTTTAAAACATATAAGTCCATCTTTTATTTCTTTCTTGAAGCAGCCCAAATGAGTCCTTACCTCAATGGGGATCTATGGTTGGGCTTTGGTGTTCTTACGGCCTTTATGACCGCTCTTTACAGGTGGAGACTATTTTCCTGGTATTTCATGGACAAAATAGAGGCGATATTAAGCTGTCCCAAGTGAGTAAATCTTCTTTTATCATGCTGTTTCCTCATATACTGCCTTTGTTCAATCACTATGGACTGTCCCTCGGTCCAATGGAAAACATTGGTAAAATTAATTGGTTATCGTTTTAACTAAACGCTATTGTTAATTTCATTCTTCCCCCAAAAGAAAGACGGTAGAAGTTAAAAAGGAGACTTGACGAAGGGCTGTGCTGACAACATCCCGATCAACATCCTCACTAAACATTTTTGTATTGGCCTCCGTGGCAAGCTTATCGATTAGCTCCAACGCTATAGGAACACCCCCCAATAAGGCACTCAAGCAACGTTTCAGTTCCCAGCCTCCATTAGTCTTTGCAGGGCCGTCAGAGCCGGTTCATTGGCCAGTATGGGGGCGATATACAAAACTGTTGGTTGAGGTTGCTGGCTAAAATACGCCAAGGCTGCCTGATACTCCGGGTCTGTTGTGCCGTAGTCGTTCCCAACCGCCTCCATGGAGGTATAAAGGCGCATTTGCTCCTCTGGAGGGATAACGTTCTGTGTAGTTCCAATCACCAGAAGGGCGTGAAAATCAACAGTAACTGATGCGGTCTGTTCAAATCGAACCGTGACATTTACCACATCGCTGAGGGGAAGAAGAGCCATAATCAGTCCTTTCTGAAGCGCACTCTTGTAGAGATATTGTCTGAGAGAAAAGGGCGATTTTTGCACCCTTATAGTCATCTTGTGTGTAGGCCCGCCTGGTATGACGCCTGACAGTAAAGCTGAAATCCGCCCGCTCCACCCAGACCTGGTTTACAAGGTCAGGGGCAGGCGTAACGGGGCTGCTATCACGATAGGTAAACCCCATGCGTTTAAGGGCCAGAAGATTGACATCCGCTACCAGCTCATCCCGTAATTTACTGGCGTTGCCCATGGCGTCAGACCCATAAAATACTGTGCTGAAACGGAGTATCTCGTGGCGGGCGACTGTCTCATAGGGTTTGCAAGACATGTGTAACCGCACAGGATTCAGCTCGTTCTCAACCAGACCGTAGCCAACGCCGCACCAGTTGGTTGTTAAGGCCGGCTGCCGCCCTGGCCTTGGCAACCAGAGAGGGCGTACATACCGCAATGGCAGGCCGGTAATGCCGGCTACAATGCATTGACCAAGCCTGTTGAGATACTGGCCATACTCCGCATTTTGCTGGCCTGATTGGGCCCTAAATCCGAAATCTTCCGGCATGGGCTCATGAGGGGGATCAGCTGAACGGGTCATCACCTGCCTCCTCTGGCAAGCTCTCATCGCCTCCTGCCCCGTTATTGCCAACGTCTAGCACCTCTAATGTGGCCTGGATATACCCAGCACCGTAATTCCCCCAATCTTTAACGTCAGTCAGAGTAAATCTACGCCCTCTACTATCAATGAGAATATCCGCATCAATCAACCCGTTACCATTGGTGAGAGCCCAAGTTGTATAAACCGTCATCTGCCCCTCAATACGGGCCAGCTCTGGATGCCTGGAGAGCGTAAAACCACTATCAGCCTGGATAGAGCCAGAGGCAGAAAATATTATGCTCTTTTCATCCTGAAACCCTTCATCATCATTCTCCACAATACGCCGTTCAATCGTGAAATCCTCTATAAACAGGGGATCACACAGCAATTCTGTTACGTCCAAAAGGCCCATTTTTATTCTCTTATTTTTGTAAATATATAGTTGACAATTGTAAGTCTATTATTTACATATAAACTATGATCGAAAGTTTCAGAAACAAAGCACTCAAACGCTACTGGACTAAAGGCGATGAAAAGGGCCTTCGTGCTGACTGGCGGCTTCGTATCAAGATTATTTTAGATGCCATTGAAGTTGCCCATTCCCCAGAAGAGCTTGATATTATTGGCTTTGGCTTTCATGCGTTAACGGGAGACAAGAATGGACGTTATGCCATTACAGTCTCAAGAAATTGGCGCATTACATTTGGATGGCATAACTCAGATGCCATTGATTTAGATTTGGAGGATTATCATGGTAAATAGGCAAAGCCTGAGAGCAAAAAATATAGAACCCACTCCGCCAGCAACATTACTAACAGAAATTGTTATTCCTGCCTCTGGATGCAGTAAAACAGAAATTGCAAAACGCCTCGGTGTTTCCAGACAAACGCTTTACGATGTATTGAACAAAAAGAATGCTGTCAGTCCAGATCTGGCAGCACGTTTGGGTAAACTGTTTGGCAACGGAACAGGATTTTGGATTAGAATGCAGGCTGAATACGATATCTGGAAGGCAGACCAGAATGTTGATGTTTCCCATATTGAAACTTTGACCATTGAAACTTTGACCGCAGCCTAGGCTATTCCTCAATGACATAGGTAATCTTGCCAGCCATTTCTCCGGTATCGAGGAGGGGTTTGTAGAGTTGGTTTCCTGCGCTATTCTTGACGCCACTAAAATCCCCTACGGATCTTTGTGCTGCCTCCTGTTTCATGATTTCAGAACGTTGCTGGCGGGTAAGTGGGGTATTGTTTTTATTGCGTGTACGTCTGATCCTGTTCCTGATCGTTGAGAGAGCAAGAGGGGTGTAGGAACCGTTAGCAATCTCACTTTTAATAGCGTTTTGGGTGTTCAGCCCTATTCGCTCCTTAATCTGTTCAGCCTCAGCCTCGTCCCCGGCAAAAACAGCCTTCATCATGGCAGCAACTAAACTGGCATTGCGTTTGTTGGCAGCCTTTATCCCCTTTTCCATAAACGGGCGCGGTGGAATATTATTGGCTGGGCTCCCATTATTGACAAGATAGGCAATACTGGCATTGTTAAGGGGGGATCCTTCCTTATGTTGCCGATCAGCCTTTTCAGCAGGAATACCCACCAAAATACGCTTTTGGGTTAGTTTTTCAAGTAAATCCATTGGGTTTTTCACTTTAGCTGCCCCAATAAAAAAGCCCTCCGGAGAGGGGTATGATATATTACATATTACGTAATATGTAATATATCATAACTTATGACAATACAGTCCTTCGCCGATAAAGAAACCCAGGCACTTTATGAAACCGACAAAAGCCGCAAATGGAACAGCCTGGCTAAAGTAGCGTTTCGTAAGCTCTATATGCTTGATGCTGCTGAGCAGGTTGATGATTTACGAGCTCCACCTGGTAATAGACTTGAAAAACTTTCAGGAGACCGCGAAGGACGGTATTCCATTCGTATTAACGACCAATTCCGCCTCTGCTTTATCTGGACAGCTAAAGGTGCTGAAAACGTTGAAATTGTTGACTATCATTAAGGAAAAAACCATGAACTCTCTTCTGTATGATGTAACACCAGGGGTTCTTCTCAAGGAAGAATTTATGCAGCCCTATAACTTAAGTGCCAATGCTCTGGCAGAGGCTTTAAGTGTACCTACAAACAGGATTACCTCCATTTTATCCAATAGGCGTAGCATTACTGCTGATACAGCTATAAGGCTGAGTATTTTCTTTAAAACAACACCTGAATTCTGGCTTAATCTGCAAAAAATCTATGATCTGAGAACTGAGCGCCTTCAGCATGAAAAGGCAATACGTAACCAAATTACTCCCCTTCAGACTATTCTAGAAAAACGCTCAATTGTTAAACAGAGCGTTTGATGATTGGCGGCTCTTATTCGTGCTTATTCTCCCTAAAACTGCTGGCCTGGCATACCGATGAGGCCAACCAGCTGCCAGAATTCCTGCCCATAGGTGGTGAGGTTCCAGAACCCCGCATCATCAAGTTTAGACAGGGACGTGTCATAACCCACAGACAGGGCGCCAACCGATTTGGAGTTAACAGCCCCAACCGCCATGCCCGGCACGGAACTGACCTGCGTTTTTCCGTCTGCCCCGACCCTGTTCTGCAACTGGGTGTATTTCCACAGAGCCAGATAATGGGCCAGCATCAGCCCCCTCCCATAATCAGAGAGGTTACGCCACCGAAAGCCATTAATTCGTAAATTGATAATCTTTAGCCGCGCTACAATGATTTTAGCAGGATAAGCCTTACTATCCTCAAATTCTGGGAACAGATCCCTGAATTCTGGCTCCGTTAAAGTAGCTTCTTCTAAGGATTGAGTCATAAAAACTCCAGTAAGAGGCTTGATAATTTTTATTAATGTTTCTACATTGTAGATACAAAAAAGGAGTAAAAAATGGAAACCAGTATTAAAAAATGGGGAAACAGCACTGCTATTCGTATCCCCTCTGCTCTTATTAAAGAAAGCGGGATGAAGATTGACCAAGCTGTGGATGTGCAAGTCAAAGACGATACCATCATCATCAAACCCATTAAGAAGCAAAAATATGCTCTTGATAGCCTTCTAAGTGGTATAACAGAAGATAATCGCCACAATGAAGTTGAAAGCTTTGGCCCAGTTGGAAATGAAGAATGGTAAAATCCTATATCCCAGAATGTGGAGATATTATCTGGATTTCCTTTGATCCCAGTAAAGGACATGAACAACAAAAGCGAAGACCAGCTCTTGTACTTAGCCCTAAGCGCTATAACCAGAAAACCAATCTTTTGCTCTGCTGTCCTATTACCAGTAGAATCAAAGGATACCCTTTTGAAGTATTACTAGACAAACAAAATGCCATTCTCGCTGATCAGGTAAAAAGCTTTGATTGGAAAGCACGCAATGCAGAGTTTAAGGCTAAAGCCCCAATGAATAGTATTGATGAGACCAAAGAAAAACTCCTTACGCTCTTATCCTAATATTTTGCCTTGATCTTCTCAGGCTTCTTTCTTCTCAGCTTTTGGTTCGGAAGTAATGGTCTTTAGTGTCTGAGCTGATGATGGAGATTGTTGTTTTTTGCTCCGCGCCTCAAGCTGTTGGTTGAGATAAAGGGGAACATCGCTTTCCTCCATATGCACCAGCCCCACCCTGTAGGATTTGGTGGTTCCGTCAGGGCGGGTAACCAGAGTGGCGGTTTCAAGTTGCATGAGAATGCTCATTTTTTACCCCCCCTTTGGCCCTTATTCCCCAATGGAGGTTCTTGATTATCTCCCGCCTCTCCTTCTGTACCACCATCGTCACCATCAGGCTGAGGTGGGTCTTCAGAAAGCGGTGGAGGGTCTCCACTGTCAAGGTTTGGCGGATTATTGTCAGGGGCCGGATCAAGTTTTTTTCGTTGAGGAACAGGAACTTCTACCTTATCGACAAACGCCATGAGATAGCTGTTTTTCTCATCCTCTCTAGCAATTTCACACCAGCCCTGGGCATAATGCACCCGTTCCCCATTACCCCTTGTGAGGGTAACAGGGCTTCTCATGTAAACACGCATATCAGGTCCCCTTCATGACACCGTTATAATCGGTAAACGCCCCAAGTGAACCAGTATCAACCGTGTCCATATAGGCCATGGTTTCAGGGTAGACAAACTCAACACCCCCCATTAACCCATAATAAGCAGCCCTGAACCAGACCAGATCCTGCAGCATGGGGCTACGCTGCAAAGGCACAACAGGAATACGCACAATATCAGGACGCTGCGTATAGGCCACCATACGTTTCTTACGTTGCCCATTAACAGCAGGGCCTGCATTCTCCAACCATTTCACAGAACGGATTTCGAGTGGTCGGCCTGTTTCTGTAGCCGTAATGCAATTCCGTGAAATATATTCCAGAACGTTGGAGTTGCCAGCCTGTGAGTTCAGCCGACCCGACAGGGCTGAAAAATCACTCGGGGACATCAGCACCTTGGTAGGAATGGCCGCATAACCACTGTTTTTCCAGGCCCGGTTCAGCAAGCTATTGAAGTCTGAAAGGATACTCTCCACCGGCACTGTTCCATCCGTAAACGATACCGTCGCGTTGCCAGTAGAAATATTTCCGTTAGTCAGCAAACCTTTGGTATTAACCGATGGATCACCAATATAAACCAGCCTGTCCATATCCATATTATATTTCAGACGGATCGCCTCAAACTTGGCTTCATCAATAGGCTGGCCCGTAGTCAGAGATTTTTCCAGTTCCCGCACCGTATATTGCAAGGTCTGACCCCAGAAATGAAGAGGATTTTCAACCTTGTTCTGATCAAGATTCACCGCACCAATGGAGGTGGTTTCATCCTTGATCCAGCTGATACCAGGCTGCATGGCACTGGAAAGAGAGCCAATATTGGTCTGGATAAACGAACTTACGTCATTACCCAGAGAAACGTCCTCGCGCAAGTCAATATCTCTCTGCCAACTGGTCGCCATGAGTGGCATATACAGTTTCTGGTCTAACCGCTCTAGCTGGCTAATGAAAAAATTGCCCGCTGCATCTCTTATAGCATCCTGACGGGTGCGAAGGGGAGAGCTGTTCTGCCCTAAAAATAAACTGGTCATTCTATACCCTTCCCTTAAATATTATATTCGATGCAGGCAATGCCGTTGGCATCGGGGCTGCCTGAGAAAAATGCCTTTGAGAGCGCAATGGTATTGCTGCCATCCGCTGCGGCTTCAATGCCACCAATTTTGAGCGCTGATGTTGCCCCCGCAATGCGAACAAACACCTGCCCACCCCCTGCTGGAGTGCCAGAGCCTTGAGTTTCTACGAGAATAAACCCACGCCTAAGTACGTCTTTTACAAGCGAACGCAGGCTTACAGCATCGCCTGCTTGGGCGTTAACATCCACAGCATCACCAGGATAGGCACTGACCAGAAAACCAAGAAGATCAGCCTCTGTTTCTCCACCTGAAAAGGGAACAATTTTTTGGGCATCAACCGTAGACCGCTTAACGGGCATACCCATTTCATAGGCAAGCCATACTGAGCGATCAGTTAAATCCAACGTATAAGGCAATGTGGTCTGGTCATGAACGCCACGGGCAAGCTGGCCCGGGCGGCCGTAGGGAATTTGGGATACGAGCGCAACCATCAGGCCTGCCCTCCTCTGCTATAATGTTCACGAAACAGTTTATTGAGTTGTGATGGGGTTTTGGTCTGGTTATCCACCAGAACGTGACCAGAAATGGAATCATGCACGGCGGATTTGTTATTGAGGGCGATCTGTGCAGAAATCGCCATACGGGCCAATCTGCCTGCCTCCCTGAACCCCAGCTTGTTAGTGGTAAAACTGCGGTACCCATTATCCCTGAATACAGAGGATAAATACGGCCGTAATTTGGCAGCATCAATCACCCGGCACCGCAACATGTGCAGGTTACGGAGTGCGCTTTTAATCGTGCCTGCTGAATCCGTAATGCTGGAGAGGTTAATTTTGTTGTCAATAAGGACAGCACTCGCCGCTGTGTGACGAATAATTCCCCCCACAGTCGTTAAAGCACTATCTTTCGTGCTGATCTTATCCCTGTCTTTTTCCTCAACCACCCCCTCTTCAACCGCTTCATCAGCAATATCAGACATATCCACGTCATCCGGCATATCGTCATCAGATGAGGTGATTTCTGGCGCTTCGGTTAGCTCCAAAGGGGCAGACTCGTCGATTGCAGGGGCAGATGCGCCCTGCTTTCCTACCAAAGCCTGGAGCAGGGAAATGATTTGTTCAAACTGCTCGGCTTTCATTTCGGTTTTGGCAGCAGCTGCCTCGCCGGCCTGTCGGGCAACAGCTTCAGGAGAAGCCTCATCCTGTTGGGGAATAACAGGAGGGATCGGCTCTGCTGCGCGTTCAGCCCCATTGATATTAACAGTTACAGAAGCTGGTGCATCATCACCATCTAGCTCGTCCTGGAGTTTCTGCAATTCCTGCATGCCAGCAGTACTGTTATTGCTTTTGAGATAGGATAGAGCGCGTTCAACAAACCCTCTGCGCCGATCCTTTCTGGTTAATGTTGGTGTCATTGGTTTTCTGTCTCCAATTTTAAGGGAAGGCCCGCCCCGTGGATTATCCACCAGGGCGATATGGTTGCCGATAATATCCACCTGCCTGAATGTTGTTTCGTTTACAGGCACCCATTGGGCACTGTAGCCAATGGAGATATAACCGGCCTTACCATCTGCTATGGCAGCAATAGCTTCAGCATCACGCACCACCAAGTCAGCCATCAGGAACGAGGATTTCTCTCCCTCGCCACGGCGGATATTCGTTGCAGAACCACGAGAGTTTTGCTGATAATTGGCAGGGATTACATCATCAGTCGCAGGATGGCCCAGGGTAATGGGGGCAGTGTTTAACGAGGCGATGGTTACCTCATTAAACAAATCCCCCTCTTCCCTGACAGCAGTAATTTGCTGCATGGGGGCAAGGCCATATTTCTGCATCAGGGGAACAACTTCTACCCCTCGGTATGTCATAGGCTCAAGTGACGCAATAGGAACACCCAGACACAGCAGTGAGCCATCAGGTAGGACTTTACGATGATCGCTCAGGGAATAGGCGATAAAAAACGTACCCGCTTCTGTTTTTTCATCAGAAACAAAGGTGCGTATTCCTGCATCTTCTACAGGAGCGGTTATATTATTCATCTTTCATAGTGGCTCCTTTTCAGGATAGGTTCGTGCCAGCACCGGCAATTATAAATCTGTCCAGGCAACAGCGGTTCGCCCTCAACAACAGGCGGCTTGGTATACTCACACACCACCCCATCCATCGCCCTTTGCCTGGGAACACCGCTTCCCGCCCATGTCTTGCGCCATGAAAACTACAAAACATAAATCGCCCAAAATGAGCGTGACAAAATCATTGAGGCAGGGCTTATTCCAATACTGGCCAAAGATTATGAAAATCTGGTTGAATGTGCGGAAGCTTTCAAGAACAACCTTGAACATTTCAATATGAAAGATGCGCTCGAAAATGGTCATTCCGAGGCAACGGTGATCTGGAAAGAGAAGGATATCTATTGTCGGGCACGAGTGGATTTCCTTCCGGAAAGCCCTAAAGGCATCCCAATAGATTTGAAATTTACATCTCTTTCCGCCGCCCCCCTTGCCTTCTCAAGAACAATCCAGAAGGAATACGCCACACAGGCAGCTTTTTATCTAAGGGGATTACGAGCTTTGGGAGAAAAGCCTAAAGGCTTCAGGTTCATCGTTACAGAAACCTACGCCCCCTACTGCACCTCGGTGTTTGAGTGTGCTCCCTCGCTTATGGAATATGCCGATGCCCTGATTGAGGAAGGCATCCAACGGTGGAGGAAAGCCATCAAAACCAACAAATTACCCTCCTATCCCAATACGGTCTGCTCTGTTGAGGCAACGCCCTGGATGATGGCTGAAGCTGAAGAGAAGCGGTTTATATACAAAGAAGGATTTGCCGCATGAGTGTTATCACATTTAAACCCGCGGTTAGGGGGAGAATTCCCTTATTGTTTGCCCTTGCAGGCTCCAGTGGGTCGGGAAAAACCTATTCCGCCCTTCGGCTTGCCACCGGTCTCGCTAACGGTGGAACGATTGCCGTTATCGATACAGAGGCAGGCAGGGCATCGCATTATGCCCAGTATTTCAAGTTCCTGCACGGCCTGCTTGAGCCACCCTTTACCCCAGAGCGCTACCTTGAAGCCATAGAAGCCGCAGAAAAAGCGGGGGCGGACGTTATTGTTATCGATAGCATGACCCATGAATGGGCTGGTGAAGGGGGCTGTTCTGATATCCATGACGAAACGGCCAGGAGAATGGCAATCTATAAAAATGTTCTTGATGAGCGCAAGCTGGCCAACGTTTCTACCGTCGCCTGGGCAGAAGCCAAAGTAAGGCATAAGAGAATGATGAGCAGGCTTTTACAAAAAAGAGCACATCTCATTTTCTGCCTTCGTGCAGAGGAAAAAATCAAGATTGTCAAAGACCCGAATACCGGTAAAACGCTAGTCGAAAACGCCGGATGGACACCAATTTGTGAAAAAAACTTCATGTATGAAATGACGGGTTCGGTCACCCTCAGTGACGCTAACCCTGGGGTTATAAATTATGAGCTGACAAAAAAGCTCTCCAACGAGCTTCAACCCATTTTCCGCAACAAAACCGCCATTGATGAAAATATGGGGAATACACTCCTTGAGTGGTCAAATGGGGTAAACCAGAATAAGCCAGTTCAAGAGAATAGCGGGCCAGCCAAGCAGGTTGATTATGTTTCCCTCATGGAAGGCAGGCTCAAAAACGCACGAAATACCGATGAAGTAAACCGCGTTTTTACCCAATGGGAAGCAACCAAAACAAAAGCTGAACAGGCAGGGCGGCCAATTGCGGACACTGTAGCTGATCAGGTGCAGGCCCTTATTGATGAACGCCACAACCAGCTTTATCAACCCGAACCACAAGAGCCAGAGTGGGCAATGGATGAGGCCGCATCATGACCCCTCACCTGCTTGCTTCAGAACTCCTCTACGGCCTCATAGCCCAAGGCGCGCTGATCGCGCTCATGTTCGCGGTCATTGCTCTTGTGAGCCGAAAATAAATGCCCTGGAACTACGGTAATTACACCAACGACGACCTCGACCAGCTACAGCGTTTTTTCACAGATATTCCAAATTGTGAAGATGCACTAGCCGAGGTCACAGAAGAAATAGAGAAACGAAATGAACACCACACACCAGCCGTCACACGGTGAACTCCTAGTCCAATACCACTACGCAATTATGGCTAACGACACGATTAAAATTCAAGCCATTAAAAATCAGATACTGGACAAGCTAGAGGCCAATAGCAGGCCAATAACACAGGGGGAGATAGAACGTAGAGGGTTTGAGAATTGGCTCTATAGCTACTCAATAGATAGCAGTTTTGGCGATATTAATATTAGCGAAAAATTTGATATGGAGATGCACAATGCTACGCCAGGAGAAATATATATGCTTCACAGATTTGTTTATGCTGGGTTTGGTATTGCTGCCCGTCTAAAAAACAAAAAATACCCTGTGCACACGAATTACAAAATTGAAAATGGATTTGGTTATTTCGATGTAGGCGCACTTAAGGCCCTAATGCACGCGGACATTCGCGCCGGTCTCGTTCTCCCCTACGATGGCTATGAGGAGGAGGAATGATGGAGGATATCATCACAATTTTCAATTCTAGAGAGGCCATTGCTCTTAGAAATTTTATTACATTTATTGACTTCTTTGTATTCTGCGTCCTCATCATAATTGTTTTCAGAGAAGGTTGGAAATGACCCACCTCTACAACGATACGGACAGGAACGCCAATGCGTGGTTGGCAGAGATTATTAAAAACCATCTACTGCCAGACGGAGATATTAATGAGGGATCTATTTCAGAAATTACCCCTGACGAGGTGTCGGGATACACACAATGTCATTTCTTCTCCGGTATCGGGGGATGGCCATACGCCCTGCAACTCGCAGGATGGCCAGAAGACATGCCAATCTGGACAGGATCATGCCCCTGTCAACCCTACTCGGTTGCAGGCAAAAAACAGGGGGACAATGATACAAGGCATCTATGGCCAGACCTATTTAGGCTCATCAAAGCCAACCGGCCCCCTGTCGTTATGGGTGAGCAGGTTGCAGGAAAACTTGGCTATGCTTGGTTCGACGGAGTTTGTGCTGATCTGGAGGGAGAAGGCTACACCTGCCGGGCGGTCGATATTCCGTCTTGCGCCGTCAACGCCCCACACATCAGAAACCGCCTCTACTGGATCGCCATGGCCAACACCGACAGTCAACGACTCAAAGAATGTTTCAGGGAAAAGCCAAATGGGCAGGAACAGCTACGCACTCCCAACCTTGATGACATGGCCGACAGCAACAGCATCGGACAGCAAGAGGGGAAAAGGGACATGCAGGACGCAGGATACGGGAAAGTATTTGCCACAACATATGACAGCTTCTGGGATAACTGGGTACCAGTCACAAGTAAACTCGACGGAAAAACAAGGCGCGCCGAACCCACAATTCCTTTGCTGGTTGATGGGCTTTCCGGACGCGTGGCACTCATGCGGGGTTACGGCAATGCAATCGTCCCGCCGCTAGCAGCGCAGGTTATACGGGCATTTATGGAGAGTTTGAGATGAGAACTCATTTCGGAATGATTATGAAAAACATACGAAAAAAGAGGAGAATATTTCTTTACGATCAAGCTAAGTCATTAAAACTAACCGCCTCAGAGCTTTCCAGAATGGAGTGGGGAAAAATGCATGTGCCATCAGCCCTTATAGAAAATATTATAGAAGTTACAGACTTAACGGATGAAGAAGTGCTGCAACTAAGAAGGTGTATTTAAAAATGAAACTCACACAAGAACATGTGGACTGGCTGGAAAAACAGTACATAAAAGAATTAGAAAATATAGCGCGTTGCAGAGAAGATGATGGTTCTTTTGATGCTCCCATACCTTTAGTTATAGAACTAATGGAACGATATTTTTGCTTTTCTTTACGGAAGAAAGATAAAAAAGCTTTAAGTAAGCACCTTTCTAAAACCAAACTATCACCAAGGTTAGCTTTTTTTAATTATGAATAATAAAATGAAACTCAAAATACAAACACTCCCACACTATGATCTAGATAATTGGGGTCTACCGTCTTACGGCTCAGAGGGCGCGGCAGGGTTTGATTTACGGGCGGCTTTACATACAGGCCAAAAAGAAGCGTTACGGGAGTTATTCGAAAAATCAAACGCAAACGGATATTCCATAATTAAAACCAAAACCAAGGGGGATAAAAACGCTACAAAACTTAACATTCCATCGGGTTTTGTTGGAATTATCCCTACAGGAATTTGCATTGAAATACCGCAGGGTTGCGAATTACAGATACGGTCACGCTCAGGAATGGGTATGTTCGGAAGTTTGGTAATCGCCCACGGCACAGGGACTATTGATAGCGACTACAGGGGAGAAATTCTGATAGGACTCAGAAACATGAACCTGACAACACGGGTGATAAGGAGGGGAGCGTGTATAGCCCAGGCCATTCTCGCACCCGTTTATCGTGCTGAATGGGAACAAACCACGACTCTAACAGAAACACAGAGAGGACAAAATGGGTTCGGTAGCACGGGATTATAGTATTAAAAGTTATAAAAATACAGCACGAGAGCAATGCGCTTATTTTGATGATGATTTACTTGTTTCGGTGTTTATGCAGAATTGTAATGCTGATTTAAAGAAAAAATATAAATCCATAGCTGGCGGGGTAAGAGCACAGCGCAGAATTTTCAGACAAGAAATCCTACGCCGCATGAAGGAGGGTAGAGATGATCAGTAAATCAGCAATGAAGCGGTGGAATGAAGATTTAAATAATCACCTTGGGCTATATGTCAAGGCGCATTTAAATGTATACGCCCCAAGACCCGAAAAGCCGGATCAAGAAGAAAAACCGAGTTGGTATAAATACCCCGTTGATCGTCTGGAAGAAGCCAAAAACAACCTAAATAACCACATAAAACACCTCACCTACTGGCTGGAAGAGGGAGAAAGCGATGAGTGAAACGATAGAACGCTACCTTACTCCTAAAATGGTTGCAGAACGCCTTAACTGCACTCCTGAAACCGTGCGCAAGGCAATACGAGATGGCAAACTGAAAGCGCATAGGCTTGGGCCAAAGTTTATCCGTGTTTCGCCTCATGACCTGAACATTTTTATGCAAAACTATATATGTCAGACAAACAGCCAGAACTCAAGCTCTACCGTGGAAAATGGTATATCACATGGTATGAAAACAACAGCCGTAAGAGGCTTTCAACAGGAACGCCAGATAAGAAAACTGCATTCCAGGCATTAACTGATTTTGTTAAAAACTATAATGATAAACCTACCGAGTTTACTGTATCTCACGCTCTAGAACGTTATATTAATGCCAGAAAAGGCAAGGTTATGGCATTGTCTAGAATTCAGGAAGCCTCAATCAGGATCATTGAAATTATAGGGGACCTACGCATTGATCAAATCAACCAAAATACGTGGGATTATTATTCGTCAAAACGATTTGTAAGGCCTGGTAGGATAAAGGGAAATAAAGCCGATATACAAATACCTGTTTCAAGCGGCACATTGAGGCGTGAATTCAATGTATTGAAAGCCGCGCTAAACCTCGCTGTAAAAGAAAATTTCTTACAAAAACTCCCTCCCCTACAGCCCCCTTCTGAAACTGCACCAAGAAACCGATACCTGACAAAAGAGGAGGCTCGCAAACTTCTTGATGCCTGCACAACACATCATATAAAGGTTTTTCTTTCCCTGGCATTTTATACCGGATCAAGAAAGGGGGCAATCCTTGCCCTAACCTGGGATAGGGTTGATTTTAAAAATGGCATGCTGGACTTTCAAGAGCCTGGCAGGCAACTCACCGCAAAGCGTAGGGCGATCGTTCCCATACATGAAAACCTACTGATCATTCTCAAGGAAGCCTATCAATACTCAACATGTAATTATGTTGTGGAATATAATTCAAGGAAAGTTAGCAGTGGGATTCGTTGGCCATTCCAGAAGTTATGTAAAAAAGCAGAATTGGACTGGATACCAACCCCTCACCACATTAAACACAGCGTAGCTTCATGGATGGCTATGGACGGTGTACCAATAGACCAGGCTGCCGATTGGTTAGCAACCGACCCAAAAACACTTAGAAAAGTATACAGGAAATTCGACCCAACATACCTAAGAAAATTTACAAAAGCGTTGGATATTTAAGCTGCTGGTTCAATTGAACCAAAACGCCATTGTGGATAACCAAAAATATCCTTATAAATCAATGGCGTCCCGTACGGGATTCGAACCCGTGTTGCCGCCGTGAAAGGGCGATGTCCTAGGCCTCTAGACGAACGGGACAAGAGGTGAAATGGTAGATATATGACTCTTCTTATATGGTCAAGGGGCGTTTTATACTTTTGTGGCATCTTTTATAAAAAAAGATAAGTTTTTTTGGCCATTCCAATGCTCAGCCCGCAATTGACCAACAACATGCCACCATCCCTCATAATTCTCTTCTAAAGCCTGCGCCACAGGAGAATGACTGGCCTGAAATAAAATCCCCTTAAGCCTGATCCCTCCTTCTGATGAAAAAATAACCCGTAAAGTATTTCCTTTATCCCCTATTCTATCTTTCCTGACCACCCGCAAATAAGGAACGGCCAGAACAGGTTCCTCATTCCCATTTCCAAAAGGGGCCATCACGGCCAAGTCTTCTGCCAAATTTAGGGTAAGAGCTGGTGCGGAAACGATACGGTCAATAATCAGGTCAGGTTTGGGGGGTAAATCCACTGCATCTTTCAGGCTTTTTTCTAAAAAACTATGAAAAACTTCTTGTTTTTCAACATCAAGGGCAAAGCCAGCAGCCATGGCATGCCCTCCACCGCCCTTAAGTAAACCCGCTTGAACAGCCTGCATAATGGGAAAGGCAATATCTAACCCAACGACAGAACGGGCAGAACCTTTTATAAGGCCCTCTTCCTCCAAATGAACCCCAACCAAAGCAGGTCGGTTAAACGCCTCTTTAATACGGCCAGCAATAATGCCAACGACCCCTTGATGCCACTCCCGGCCAGAAAGCAAAATAGTTGCACACCCGCTTTTAACCTGCTTTTCTGCCTGTTCCATGGCATATTTGAGAATATCGCCTTCTATTACCTGTCGGTTTTTGTTAACCTCGTCAAGCTTATAGGCTATCTGAAGGGCCTCTTCTTCATCTCGGCTTGTCAAAAGCTTAACCCCTAAAGAGGAATCCCCTATACGGCCGCCAGCATTAATACGTGGCCCCAAAGCAAAGCCAAGAGATGTTACCGTATAAGGGTGTTTAACCCCTGCAACCTTTCCCAACATTCTTAACCCAACCCTCTCCTGGGCAGTGATAACCTTAAGGCCTTGGGCTACCAAGGCTCGGTTCATGTGTGTAAGGGGCATAACATCGCATACAGTCGCCAAGGCAACCAAATCCAGATAGTGTTTAAGATCTGGCTCTTTTCGTGCGTTAAAAAAGCCTCCCTCCCTCAAGAGTTTAAAGCTGGCTATACACCCCATAAAGACAACGCCGGCAGCACATAAATTAGAAAAAATGGGCTTATCACCACCAGGGCGGTTGGGATTAACCACCGCTGTAACCTTCGGCAATTCCTCTGATTTATGATGGTCAAAAACCACAATATCTCCCCCCTGTAATAAGGGATTAAGGATTGGGCCGGCAACAGTCCCACAATCAACACACACAATCAGGGTGGCACCCTTTTGCCGCAAGTTCTCAATAGCCTCCTTATTGGGACCATAACCTTCTTGAATGCGATCGGGGACATGAATATGAACCATGCATCCCAACTCCATAAGAACAAGCTGCAAAAGAGCTCCTGCACAAGCGCCATCTACATCATAATCAGCAAAAATGCCGACAGTCTCAGAATTTTTAATAGCTTGCACAAGCCGGCTAGCCGCTTTTTCCATTTCCTGCATCAAAAATGGATTGACCAGTGTTTTCCTTAAAGTAGGGGAAAGATAATCCTCCACCTCATCAAAGGGAATGCCACGGCTACTAATGAGGCCTGCCAAAAAATCAGAAATTTGTAATTGCTGGGAAAGTCGGGCCGATAAGCGCTCTTTTTGGGCAATTTCCTGCTCACTCTCTGAATGATCCCCCTGCAAGGAGCTTCGCCAAAGCCAGCGCCGATGACTAGCACTGGAACCAACATTTAATACATATCGAGAACCGCCCCCTTCTTGCTGTTGAGATTGGGTGCACCCTAGCATTTTTGTCGACACCGGCTTTCTCCCACCATTGATAAGCTGCTAAAACGTATTTAGGTATGCCCAATCATCCGGATCATAACGGGCTGGCCTACAACCTGGGGCAATGCAGAAATAAGGCTTATCGCCCGCATCACCGAAGCTTCCAGTGTAGAATGGGTAATAAAAACAAGAGGAACATTCTTAAAAGTACCCTCCGTTTCGTAACGCTCTTCCTCCTGCAGCATGCTTTTAAGGGAAACACCACAATCACGCAGGCATGCCGTAATATCGGCAACAACGCCAGGCCTATCATTAACATCTACCCGAATATAATATGGGCCTTCAAACATATCGCGCGAGACACTTCTAATAGGAGATCCACCAGAATGATAGGCCCCCCAAACGGGCACAGTACTCCCCCTTGCCACATCTATTAAATCAGCAACAACAGCCGTAGCCGTTGGACCCGCCCCTGCCCCGGGGCCCTCTAGTGTGAGTTGACCTATAAAATCCCCTTTTGCCACAATGGCATTAAACACCCCATCCACATACCCCAATGGGTGGCCACCTGCCACCAAACACGGATGCACCCTTGCTTCAAGCTCGCCATTGCGGGTCAAGCAGGAAATACCCAAAAGCTTTAATCTATACCCCATTTTTTCAGCAAAATGCAGATCATCTGCACCGATATGGCGAATTCCTTCAATATAGATTGAAGAAAAATCAACCGGCATTCCAAAGGATAGGGCCGCAAGAATACAAAGCTTATGAGCTGTATCTATCCCATCAATATCGGTAGAGGGGTCAGCTTCAGCATAGCCCAATGCCTGAGCTTCTTTCAAGATTTCTGCAAAATCTCGCCCTGTTTTACGCATTGTACTAAGAATATAATTGCACGTTCCATTTAAAATCCCGCCTACCCAGTAAAGATGGTCTGCAGCCAATCCCTCGCGTATGGCCTTAATAACGGGAATTCCCCCCGCCACAGCGGCCTCAAACATGAGCGGCACAGAGTTTTTCTGGGCTATATCGGCCAGTTCTACCCCATGTACGGCAATGAGAGCCTTATTGGCCGTAACAACAGGTTTTACCGCCTGCAAAGCTTTTTTGACCACAGACCGTGCAGCCCCCTCTGCCCCGCCAATCAGCTCTATGACAACGTCTACTTCTGGGTCATCGACCAGAGCCTCAGGCTGCTCATACCAGCGATAACCCGAAAGATCGACCCCCCTATTGCGATGGCGATCCCGGGAGGAAACGGCCACCACTTTTAACGCACACCCCGCCCGGGCAGCAATAACAGCCGCATTTTTCTCCAACAGGCGTAACACACCTACGCCGACTGTTCCCAAACCGACAATGCCGAGACGCAAAGGTGAGGACTCTGCTGAACGTTTGGGAGGGGCATATAAAGGCATGGTTTTTTCTTTCATTCAAAATAGCGAATCTTCAGAGGAGTGGGCATCCACAGTAACGGGGTAAAGAAAACTGCTGAACTCTAGAGGTCTTAACTATAGGATTCTTGACAATAGGGCTCTTAACTCTAGAGGTTTTGAACCATACCAGGGCTTGGAGCCAATTTTTTAGACGCCTTGGCCTCTTTGGCAGGGCCTATTCCATGAGCGGTCATAAAAGCCTTGATCGCTCTGGTAGCCTGGCGGAGACGTTGCACATTTTCAACCAGGCCAATTCGTACGAAACCCTCTCCATATTCCCCAAACCCCAATCCAGGAGCTACGGCAACCTTTGCTTCTTCCATTAAAAGCTTGGCAAACCCCACACTTCCCATGGTAGAGAATTTTTCAGGCAGAGGAGCCCAGGCAAACATGGACCCCTCTGGAGAGGGAACCATCCAACCCGCATTATGTAACCCGCGAATTAACACATCACGCCGCTCCTTATACATGCCCCGCAAGTTTTCAACATAATCTTGTGGGCCATTTAATGCAGCGGTTGCAGCAACCTGTACAGGGGTAAAGGCCCCATAATCCAAATAGGACTTTATGCGGGTCAAAGCTCCAATCAAACGTGGGTTACCAGCTGCAAACCCAATGCGCCAACCAGCCATGGAATAAGTTTTTGACAAAGAGGTAAACTCCACAGCCACATCCTTAGCCCCTGGAATTTGAAGGATAGAGGGAGGAATACGATCTCCAAAATAAATTTCAGAATAGGCTAAATCTGAAAGGATCCAAATATCTTCGCGCTTGGCAAAGCTGACCAACTCTTTATAAAAATCCAGATCAGCCAAAAAGGCTGTAGGATTGGAAGGGAAATTCACAATCAAGGCTGTTGGTTTAGGAACGGAGTGCCGCACAGCCCTTTCTAAGGCCCGCAACATATCCTCATCCGGAGTGGCAGGAATTGAACGCACCGAAGCCCCCGCAATAATAAAACCAAACTGGTGAATAGGATAAGAAGGATTGGGAACCAAAATCGTATCTCCAGGGCTGGTAATGGCCATGGCCAGATTGGCCAACCCTTCCTTGGAGCCTAACGTTACAATCGCCTCAGTTTCTGGATTAAGCCCCACTCCAAAGCGGCGTTCATAATAGGCTACCAAGGCCTTGCGTAACCCTGGAATCCCCTTACTGACTGAATAGCCATGCACACGGGGGTTATTAAGGGTTTCCACCAGTTTTTGTACAACATGGGCTGGCGGGCTGCTATCAGGGTTTCCCATCCCCAGATCTATAATATCCTCCCCCCTAGCTCGGGCTGCTGCTTTAGCCTTGTTTACTTCTGCAAAAACATAGGGCGGCAAGCGGCGAATACGGTGAAATTCTTCAGTCATATAACCCTCAAACAAGAAAGGAAGAGAAAAAAGCAACCCACTGCTTTTCCCATAAGGCTCTTACTTAAAGCGGGTTATATTAAACTCACTCCTTTAAGGAAAATCAACGTCTTTTAAATAAAATCAACGTCTTTCTGGTAAAGGATATTTTACCTCTTTAATTGACTTACTCATCGGGGGAAGAGATTTTAGCAACCTATTCATTACTCTTCGGGAAGGCATTTCAATAGGGTTAAGGAATCACAAGAACCTCACCCACCCCTTACAAGACGCACCCCATGGCCAAATGCAAAACCACTCACCATAATATATTCGGCGGGAACCCCCTTCTCTTGAAGGATTTTGGCTACGGCATTGGCCCGCATAAGTGCTACATGCAAGGCTTGGGCCTGCACTGCCGGGGCTGTTGAGCGGGCATCACCATAGCCATTAACCAAAATATGATAGCCAGTATTCTTGAGAATAAAGGAAGTCATACTGGCCTCCTGCCCCGGGACAGGCACATCGGAATCAACAGGAAAGCGCACCAACTGGCCTGGCGGATCTGCTAAGGCGTAGGCTGGCAGGGCCCTATCAGGCAAGTGAGAATCTGCTGGGATATCAAAATTCGGAAAACGCGGGGGTGCAGGAGGAATAACCGGCACTTCAGGTAATGGGCCAGATGTTTGGGCTAACGCAACCCCCTTATCATCTTGTCCAGCCATTGAAGGATCGAAATCAGGCAAGGCTATTTCTTGTTCTGTCTCTTTCTCCGCTGCTCCATGGTTTTTTCCACCTTTTAAGCCTTCATGACCCTCATCGGCCTGCGCATGATCTTCTTCAGAATTATCCCTATCAGCAGCATCAAACACAATACCTGGAGTGCCAGAAGCGGGCACAACCGTAGCCGCACCGGATGATGTATCTTTCTGCTCAGAAGAAGGTCCTGATGCAGAAGAAGCTGGTGATGGCTGAATAGAAACGGAAGAAGATCCCGCTCCTGATGGAGCTGTTTTGTTAGCTCCAGCCTTTGGTGCTATAGCAGAAGGGCTCGAAGCTGGGGTAGACACTTCAGCCACAGGCTTGATTTGTGCTACAGCCTCAGCAATGGAAGAAGATGCATTTAACCTTTCCTGCAGGTTTCTCTGCTGAATAAGCCTTTGGGTCAGGCTATTACGATAATCCATAGAAGGAACCGGTGGGATCGTGGTCGGTGTATTGCCGACATAGGGATAGGGATCATTAATACCAGGTGGTGGTGGACGATTCTGTGCAATCACCCCCCCTTCTTGCTGGTGCCACCAGCTCACGGGGCCAGACTCATCGCCTCCCCCGCTACAACCTCCCATAAGGCCAGCCCCAACAAAGACCAACAGCAAACGACGCCCAACCCCTAAATCCCGTTGTAACACCATTTACTCGTTTCCACCTTCTCTTGTTTACGCTGGCCGTCAAGGCAGTGGTATGTTCCTAATCTTTATACCCCTGATGTTGAATGCCTAAATCTTCCCACGGTATTTTTCAATGCCTAAACGCCCTTCCTTTTGCGACACCCCCACAAATCCCCTTTAAAACCCGCTAATAATCCATCATCTGTTACTTTTTTGTAACTGTGTTTCTTTTATCACTTTCCGCTATAGAACGGGACCAAAAAAAATTAAATGCAACCCTTATCCCCCTTCATACCGTTACACCCTAAGCTTACAGGCCCCAAAAACAGACCTTAAACACTAAACGCTTTATTAAAAATACGAATTGGCTCTTGGCACACAATCAAAATACAAGCAAAATAGAACCATAACCACTTTTAGGCCAATTATGTTCTGTCTCTTTATTTTTACAGCTTAAGGACATATTTTCTAAGAAACAGACTCCATCGTTCAAGGTATATTATGCAAAGCAATATTTCTTATGCCACACCGGCAAACCTCATCCCACAAGATGCAGGCCAAAAACATAAACTGGATGAAGAAGAAACCCCTTCTAAAGCCCAACAACCAGAACCAAATGCTGAACCAACAGGAAGTGATCTGGAAAAACGCCTGTTTGAACAAAGAAAAGTCCTGATTTTTGGGGAAATTAACGATAAGGTCGCCAAGGCGGTTACAGGCAAGCTTCTCGCTTTGGCCGGCGCTTCCGACAAACCGATTGATGTTTATATCAATTCTCCTGGTGGGCATGTTGAAAGTGGTGATACGATCCATGATATGATTCGCTTTGTTGATGCTGCAGCCCCGGTAAACCTCATTGGAACAGGTTGGGTGGCTTCAGCAGGTGCCCTTATTTATGTGGCCGGTCATAAAAAAAGGCGGTTTTGCCTTCCCAATACCCGCTTTCTCCTTCATCAGCCCATGGGTGGTGTGCGTGGCCCTGCAACAGATATCGATATTGAAGCACGTGAAATCATTAAAATGAAAGAACGCCTTAACCAGCTTTTTGCAAAAGAAACCGGACAAACATTTGAGAGAATTGTTAAAGACACAGACAGAAACTACTGGATGAATGCAAAAGAGGCTATAGAATATGGTCTGGTTAGCAAGGTCATCAAGTCGATAACCGAGGTTTAATCCAGGCTCGAAAATATATGGTTAGTCAACAGAAGGTTCACTGAATGTGCATTCAAAAGGTTACAAGGTGGGCACACAGTGAACCGGAATAAACCTAACCTTGAGGCTTTCTGCTGAGGGGCATGACCACCAAAGGTAAAAACTTCTCTACCAAGGGTGATAAAACTTCCTACACAGAAAGGTCTTTTTTCCAGATTTTGCCAGAACTTGACAAAACAAGCTTTATTAAGACACAACCTTTGATTGATCTTTCCTGTTAAAGATCTGGCAAAACTTTTAAAAAACATTATATAACACCTACGTTTTTATTCTCTCTCCTATCCAAATCTCCTTCCAGGATTGACCTTTCTCATTGGTTGGTCCGGCAGAGTATATGATGTTAGACCCTAAAGCATTTTTAATTTTACAATTATTTCCAATATAATGAATTGTTTCAAGGAGAAATTAGCATGTCTATGGAAACCCTACGAAATATGAAAACTGGCAT
The DNA here is from genome assembly GCF_014672835.1 of Entomobacter blattae. Taxonomy (NCBI): domain Bacteria; kingdom Pseudomonadati; phylum Pseudomonadota; class Alphaproteobacteria; order Acetobacterales; family Acetobacteraceae; genus Entomobacter; species Entomobacter blattae. Next base: position 2,326,498 of record NZ_CP060244.1, read on the forward strand.
TTATGCCAATATTCCACACCTTGATGACTACCCTGAGAACCCCAATTCTGAAACAATGGCAGAAATTGACTATAATGCCCGCCATTGGAGCAGCCCTATTACGGGCCCACTTGTGATCGGCTCTCAAGACCATAAACATGCAACCTGCGCCATGTTCAAAGAAACCTTTAACCCGTATCGCCCCTCTGTCATTAAATGGCCTAAACTTGATGATGAGGCATTCAAACGGGTCACTTCGCTTCCGGTATGGAATATTGCCGTTCATACAGAAGGAAAAGCCCATCTTCGCATGGCCTCCTACGCCCGCACGATCCAAGACCCTGAAATGCGCGATGCCATTGCCCAAAATGCCTGGGAAGAAGAACGCCATAAGGTTGTGCTAGATGAGATGGTAAAATTTTATGGTATTGATGTGGCCCCAGGTGTTTACGAAGACCCCAAACACCCGGAATGGGCCTATCTTGTAACGGGCTTTAGCGAGTGTGTAGATAGTTTTTTTGGTTTCGGCCTCTTTGAACTCGCCCGTCAATCGGGTTTTTTCCCAAAAGAGCTCACAGATACGTTTGAGCCTGTCATGCAGGAAGAAGCCCGCCACATCCTTCTTTTTGCCAACTGGTTGGCCTGGCATAGAGCGAACTTACCCATTGCTGAACGCGTGCTGTTTGAAATCAAGGTATGGGCGGTGTGGCTTTTTCTTTTCTACGAAAGGGTCGGCCTTATTAAAGAGACCGATGCCCAAGGCAACGCTGTTTATGAAGATACAAAATTTACCATGAATGGGGCCAAAGAGATGACTAGTGCCCCTGTTAAGGTTACAGAGCTTCTCGATATTTGCCTTCAACAAAATGAAGACCGCTTCAAAGGGTATGATAAAAGGCTATTGCGGCCTATCACCACCCCTTTTGCAGTAAAAACCGCCAACACTGTTTTAAAAGCTGTGCTTCCCCTCTTCAGAAAAAAAAAGACCAGCCCTCATTTAGAGGCCGGTTCCGAAGCGCATAAAAAATTCTTTTGCAAGCAATTTGTTGAAACCCACCAAAAATTTGACCCCGAAACCCTCCCCTGGCCAGAGCTTTCAGAGGTCGATTTAAAAAAACTCAGAAGTATTCCTTTCTGGCAGGAAGTCTACCACACTGAACGCCGCGCCGGCGTTATTATTGAGAAATTCCTGCCACAAATTCAAGATAAGGATGTTCATGAAGCCCTTGCTATCCAGGGCATAGAAGAAGCCCGCCATGCCAAGCTGATTTCTGTTATGATTAAGAAATATGGCCTAGATGCCCACCCAGAGCCCATTGAAAAGCTTCCAGACGATCTAGAAACTGCTTTTATTGATTTTGGTTTTGGAGAATGTCTGGATGCCTTCTTGGGGTTTGGGGCATTCAAATCTGCCAGGCAATCCCAATTTTTGCCGGAACCTTTGTTTGAAATTTTTGACCTGTTGATGTTTGAAGAAACGCGCCATATTGTTTTCTTCATTAACTACATGGCATGGAGAGAGCGCCAGAAAGGCCTTGGCCCCATTAGACGGAGCCTAAAATCCCTCCGCTTTTACGGAAGAGCCGGCAAACGGCTGTTCGGTATGGTCAGACGGGGCCAGAACCCCAATGATGGGCGGGACTTTGCTGTGACCCAGGCGAATGTGTTTTTGGATGGCTTTTCCTTTGCACAATTCGTTGAGGATTGCTATCGGGAAAATGCTCGCCGCATGAAAGAATTTGATCCAGACCTCATGCAGCCCCGCCTACTTCCCGCCATTGCCGACCTCGCCGTGCACGGCCTACAGCTATGGGACCGCGCACGCCCCCATTTAAGGAAAGGCAATGAAGATTTACGTAAAAAAGCAGCCTAAACTTTGGGAAATGTTAATTTTCCACGCTATCAGAATTGTTAAATAAAAATTAACCCATTCTCCCTTATTAAGTAAAAGCTTCTTTTCAGATTAATCCATGCTGGGCTATTCAGGCATGGATTTTTTTTACCCTCAATGTAATTTCCCCCAAAGAACACTCTCCCAAGGCCCTCTTCCTCATAAATGAAAACGACTTAACTTAGTACGGCATTATATAAGAGCTATGGGATTAAAAGGCTTTCTGCCTGCATATTCCAGACATTCACAGCATTAGAGATTAGAGATTAGAGATTAGAGATTAGAGATTAGAGATTAGAGATTAGAGATTAGAGATTAGAGATTAGAGATTAGAGATTAGAGATTAATGCCCCAAAATTCATGCCTGTCAATTAAGGATAGAAAATCAAACATTGAAAAAATTTCTTGAAAATTAGCGAGTCAAGAATTCTGATCTATCTCCACCTTCCTCTAAAGCCCAAGATTTTAAAAAATCTTCTGGCACATATCCTTGGCAAGCCGATAGGAGTTTGTTGTATCGGGCAGCAAGCCTAATAATTTAAATTCATCAATATACTGCGCCGTTTGCACAATAAGGGTTTTCCCAATAGGGGCTATCCCCTGGCTTTCATGATACAACATGCGCAAGATCTCTCTTTGGCTCATTTCCTTCAACACTCCCTCCAGTAAAGCGCTTGTTTCTTTTAGGTGGTCCCTTATCCATTTTACGCTCTGCTGCAAGGCTGCCACTAAAAGCTGCACCCCTGTTAGGTCCTGCTCCAGAAAGCCTTCATCAACCCCTAAAACCCGATTAACACGCCCCTCATACTGCCCCGTGATAGAGCTAAATAATTGCTGAATATCCCCAACATTTTCCTGCATAAAATACCAGGCATCTGGATCATGGGCAGCGTAAGCGTCTATCCCTCTTTCTTCCAGCAATGGCAAAACATCATCTTCATCAAGTTGCCGCCAGGTTATATCCTTATAGGGGTTCATTCCCTTACGCCGAAGCATTAACGAGACAAAAAGCCGGTCAAGCCCATTGGGAGAAGAATCCCCAACACCGATCACCTTGTTTTGCAGGTCAGAAATGCGATCTATTTTACTTCCCCTTGCAACAAAAATCCGAAAAGTTCCTGCATATAAGCCCGTAACCAGCTTGGCTGAAAGACTATGCGTGTAAAGGGCGGGCACCCACCTTAAAATAGAGGCAATGGCAGCATCCGCCTGCCTTTCTTTTAAAGCGCCAATCACCTCTTCTTCCTCATCAAGGCCAGGCACAATCTGCACTTCCAGGTTATGTCTTGAAAAATACCCTTTTTGCATAGCAACGACCCACAAAGCATCTTCTTCATAACGAGGCCATGCCAGCCGAATTACCCGGTGAGGCTGCTCTTTAGAAAGGGTGGGTATATGCGGGCCTTTCCTTTCGTACAAAGCAAAACCCGTTCCAGCAAGGGTGGTTGTCAGGGCACCCCCAATCCATAACTGCCTACGGGTTATCACCTCTTTATTTTCCTTTCATATTTTAATCCCCCCCTCACCCTTTAATTCACATGAGAAGGGATCAAAACTCTACAATCACGGGCAAATTTTGGTAAGAGACGCATCAATTATACGCTCCAAAGGGATAACCCCATACCCATCATCATACAAAATCTTTCGCTCTTGCCATCTTTTATCATAAGAGCACATGATTCAACCATATTTGTCAGGCTATTTTTACACAAAAACAAATAAGGCCAATCAGAAACTTTTTCTCTGCAACGGTTTTTTATATTTTGGTTCTTTTTTTGAAAAAAAAGGGCTTTACGAAAACAAAGAATATACGTATACAGATTTCGATATTCCCGAATAGCTCAGTTGGTAGAGCAAGCGACTGTTAATCGCTGGGTCGTAGGTTCGAGTCCTACTTCGGGAGCCATAATCACTTATATTTCAATAGTTTATGATATAGTTTGGTGTAATTTGGTGTAATCACTTTTTCGTTACACTACTCCCTACCCTATTCTGTGCCCAACCAAAGTTACCGGCGAGCCAGTTTACGATTCGGTATGGCCACACGAGCCAGGAGCCTTCCTTGGGTGGTTTGGTGTGGCTTGCTATGAAGTTGCACAGGATTACAACCAAGGCAGCGTAGAGCGAGATATCAGCAGGAATGAGGTTCATATCTCCGCTCACCAGAGCAGCAAGAATTGCCACCAGGTAGGTTGTAGCAGTTTTAGAGGGTTTCATAGTTTAACTTTCATAGGTGTGAGTTTGATATCGTGAACTAACAAAAATCGGGGAATATGTTAGTTAAGCCGCAATAGCCGCTGCGAAGTGGGGAATGTTTGTTTGAGGATTGGCTTTGCCCAATTGTGTATTGTAAACCTGCTTGTGATAAGCGCTGAGGGCTACGGCATCCTTGGCATCCGGAAGTGGCTCCTTAGAGCGTAGATACAGGATACGGCATAGAGCTGCCCCATAGGCCAGGTTATGCATAAGCTGGCTCTCCCTCTCCTGCCCGTTCATAATGAAGGTAAGCTTGGCAACCAGATCAGGCTTGTAGTGCAGGTAATTCTGCCAGATGTCCTTATGGGTTGCTGGCTCCATCTGCCACAAACCCAGAGCGGGCCCGTTGATCTGCTGCACGTATCGGGCATGGCTTTCGGCCAAGGCTGTTCCTGTCACCAGGTTAACAGCCGCCTCTCCGTCTAGCCCAAGGGATTTTAAGGCTGGTGTAATGATGACGTGTTTAAGCTGGCCCACGTCAAGGCCGTAATCGTTTGCTATTTTCATGGGTATTTCCAATAAAAAAGCCCTCCGGAGAGGGCTGTGTTGGTTGATTCTAAATTTCTGGCTTATTTTATGAGGAAGTTTTGTCGAACATTATGTGCAACAAACCCGTTTGTGGAACATTTTAAGGGAAATATGAGTGATAAAGTATCAGACAACTCATTCCTGTTGACAGAAGCAACTTTGGTTCGTTATGACGTTATATAGCGTTATATGACACTGTATGAACTGCTATGACACTGTTTGACTATGTTAGTGACTCTTTAAGGTAACTTGTATAGTTATTATATAAAGATAGATACTTACTAAAGCCTTAAACTGAAAGCTAAAGCCTTAAACTGAAAGGAGGCAATGATGACTTTTTCTTCTACTATTTTAACAAATCTGTTTAGTTGCTTCGGTGCTTTCACGACTTTGTTATTTTCTACACCTCATTATAAAATGCCTTCATCTAGTCGCATCACCTCAGAAGCATGGGCTGATACAGGGTTAAACATACAAAATGCACTGGATGAATTCGCTAATGAACGAACCAGAAGCAAATAATAAAAATAGCATAATATCACAAAATGATACTGTTCAAGAAAGTATAAAAAAAGCACTTGATGATGCTTTAAAAAATGTTTCTTTAGAAGAATTAGAAAATTCGAAAAATAACGACTCTGATAGTACAAAACAGCGTCTTGCATCTTTTATTTCTCAGGAAATTTCGATTTCAAGGGGTCCTATACCCCCACCTGAAATCATGGCCGGTTATGGAAAAATTAATAAGTCTTTCCCCGACCGTATAATGAAAATGGCTGAGAGAAACAGAGAAGACAGGATTGAACTTTACAAAAAAGATCTAGAGAAGCACTACTTTGCCAATAATCTTCGCGTAATAGCGTTTACTTTCATTATCCTGGTAGCTATTGCTGCTGTAGTCATTCTTGTTATTTTCAATCATGAAGCAGCAGCGGCAATAATAGGAACAATTACTTCTCTTGGGGGAGGTGCGTGGGCTATTCATATGCTTAATAGAGATAATAATGAGCCTCAATTCCTTAAACAGCCCAAAAATACTTCTTCTAAAGAAGACCCTGAAGAAAAATAAAACCCTCTACTCCTTCTTTTCTCTCTCCCTCTCAAATTCCAGCTTTTGTTTCTTGTAGTCGAAATACAGCCTGATAGCCCCGTGCAGGGTTGCCATAACAACGGGACCGAGGGCAATCAGCATGACGACCCAGGGATGATGGGCTTCAAGCCATGAAAGTTCCAGTTCCATTCATTTCAACCCTGCTACACAGCGTGAAACCGCAAAGGCGTTAACGCCAATAAAACCAATGCCAAGCGAAAGCCCAGGGTGCAAACCATAGCCATAGATGTAGATATTGAGTGTAATCCAGCCATACAGCCAGCCTGCCATAAACGCACAGAACCCACGGAATAGTCGGCTGTTCGTGCCAAGCGAGGCCAGCTGCAATATCCCTGTAGCAAAAATAAGAACTTTCCATACTGTATCGGGCAACACATGGGTAAACCCTAAATCTGGCGGCCACTCAAAATTCGGATTGGGCGTATCGCCAAAAGCAGACAGACCATAGAGAATTAAAGTCAGCGCCCCCCAGAACTCGGCATACCAGTGCTCCTTGCGAAACAGGTTTTGTTGGTATGTTTTGAAGTAAGATAACATACAGGTTTCCCCCAATAAAAAAGCCCTCCGGAGAGGGCTGGTTAGAGTGCTTTTACGGGTGCCCGGCCTCATTGCCGAGGGCATCTGTCCAGAGTGTTCCATTGGCCCAGACGGGGATACCTGGCGTGTGATCTGCGCTTAGGGTGGAATAGCAATCAGAGCAGTAACGTTGCGTGCCTGGGCGATTTGCAGAGCCCAGATTGCTATAGGGAGCTGGTGTAAAAACCAGATTGTTACCAACGTTAATATCACCCGTTGTATCCAGCTGGGCCGTTTTGACGAGCACCCCAGCACCGGATGACGTAGCGAATTTAACCGTGTTCGCACTTTCTGCCTGGATATAGGGGTGGCCCTGGCTATCACCTGAGTCAGGCATAAACGAGAACGAACCGTTAACAATGGCAGGGCCGAGGGTAACGCTCCCATCATAGTGCTGGATCACACCGCATTGGCCAGACCCGCCACAGAGGGCCAACCCACCGGTATTACCCTGCCCATTCCAGACAATGTCTCCCTCAGGGCTTGATCCGGTAAACTGGCCCTGAACCCCATCAATCAATAACCCTAAATGCAGGCTCGTATCCTGCCAGGCCACAGTATTGCCATCCTTTGAGAGATAACTGGCGAGACGAAAATTATGCCCACTATCGCTCCATGCATCGTATTCGAGACCAATACGTTTTTGTATGGCCCCGTTCTGAGCCAGGCCAACCCCCTCGTTCCCGTGAACGTAAAAGGAATTGGCACGAATAACATTATTTTTGGCCGCCTCGTTGATAACGAGATGATCCGCAATATCGCCCGCCAGCTGCAAGTCGTAGCTATCGGTTGTCAATACCTCCGGATTCCGGTTTTCAAACAGGGGCGTAATAGTCAGGCCGTGCAGAGACACACTATGAGGGCGTGTTTCACGCCTGACAAACATATCTAATTCCTCGCCTTCCAACTGGTGAATGGTTGAACTGGCCAGTGATCCCGCCCTGGCCCCATCGTAGGAGAGAAACAGGTTACGCCCAAAGGTCTTGTTGGGCGCGCCTACGAACACAACGGGCTTTTTGTAGTCAGAATACCAGCTGTCATAGCTGGTTGAGGGCACCTGCCCTGCAGCCGTTGAGCCAATACCGGGAACGGCCCATCCTGTAACGTAAATATGGGTAGCATCCCACGATTTGATAAACCCGAAATAACTGCGCAGGGTTGGCAACAGCCCCTGAGCTGTGCCTGTTTCAGGGAGGGACGAGTCAATGGAGTTGGTTTGAATATACATATTGGGGTGGAGTTGGGCCATTTGGGCGGTTGTCATAGGGGTTTTGAGGGTGACACCGTCTGCTGTATAGGCGCTCACATCCAGAACCATTCTGGCCGTGGTATTATCGGCAAACTCGTAAAACCCGACCTGGTCAAAATTAATAGAGTTCACCACAGAGGCCGCCCCGTTGCGGTAATCCACCCCTGATATCGCAGGCCTGCCTCCAGCCTCAGTGATACCGTCTGCGGTCATAATCAGGCATAAGCCGCACCCTGCGCCAAACGAGCCATAGGGCTGGGTTGAAATATAGAGGCCTCGCGAGAGTTTGTTGCCTGCACTGTCTTTAAACCCGCCAATAAATGAAAGGTCGAGGCCTGCCAGCTCATCAGGTGCACCATTGGTCATTTTAATAATGCTTTCCCCCGCCCCGTTCTGAACAGTCATCTCTCCAGAGACAAAACCGCCAGGGGGAACAAATGGGGCCGGCGACTTTCCATAGGCCGTAGACATAAAAAAAGCAGCCCATGTTGCTGTAATGCTACTCAGAATACCATATCTCATATCACTGTTCCTCATCCTGTCTGACACTGATTGTTGGAATATTCCCGTTGTTCCACAGGGAAACACCATCTCCCGGGTCAGTAAGGGGTAGCCCTGCCATAAAATCCTCAAACATTTTCTTGAATAAGGTACTGTCCACAGAATCGCCCTTCTCCCCCTTGAGAGAGGCTACAAACTCGGCCTCGCTCCCCGTATGGCCAGTATCAAGCCAGCTTTGATAGGCCGATTTACCAGGCTCTCCTCGTGGGCCGCCAAGCGGAATGATGAACTTCCATATATTTTGACGGCTGCCCGCAACAGGCTGGTATTGCCACAGCCCGTTCGTGGTCTCGTTAATCACCATGTCGTAGATCAGGGGCGCAAACCCACTGGGCGGCACGTAGGAAGCATCGGGGTCTTTGTCTACTATCCAGATCTGCGTTCCCCGTATCCCACGCCCCAATGATACAGGCGGGCAGTTGGGCCCACTGATCAAACCCTGATCCATCACCAGGCTTTGCAGCACGACCTCACGCACCTCGCCTGTTTCCAGAGTAAGCCGGAAACGGATACCAGAGCGCATATTCAGCGTGCCGCCGGAAATGGTGACGTAAAATGCGCCCCTGTTATCAGGATCAGCCACAAACTCCGAGAGCACCAACTTAGGATCGCCAGCCTCGGCACCAATCGCTACAATCTCATCGTCTTTGGCCAGCTGGTTATGAAAGTCGATCCAATAGCGCCTGCTCTCTCCCGGCCCCTTACAATTCAGCAGCATCACCTGATGACACAACGGCCCAGAAGGTACAACAAACCAGTCCCCAGGCGCTACATCCACAGGCGGTTTGGGCATAGGAGGACGCAGAGGAGGACAGATAACAGCGTTTGCCTGCTCTTCATAATAATCAATGGGCTGTTTATTTTGCCTCAACGGCGCGAGCGGATTTGCCATTCATTCCCCCAATAAAAAAGCCCCCTAGGTGGGGGCACATTCACATCAATCATCAATACTCTGTCAGCTCAGGCTAATACTGAAATCTGGGTTAATTGATTTGAACCCGTAGACTGCGTCGCCCGTAGTTCCCTCTCCAACCCAGCCAACGATCTTCAGGCTCCAGTCGTAATAGGCGGATTTGGTGCCGTTGAAACTGCGCGTATTATTGCCCAGTAGCCTATATTGAGGAAGGAGATCGTAAACCGTGTTAGGCGTAACGTTTCCCTCGGTGCTGATCGTAATCGCCCCGGAGCCTGCATTGAAAAACCGTCCCTGCCCCGTGGCTCCAAACAGGCACATGGAAAACTGCGCGGTCGTGGCAGAATTCCCCCAGCCACCCAGCATATACGGGTAGGAATGCAGCGCGTTGAACCGGCACCCCGTAAACTGATAGGAAATGTTGGGCGCAAAAACCGTGCCGTTGGTCGCCTGATCGGCTGAATAGGCGTTCATAGGGTTGAAATTGCAGCCGTTGATCGAGATGTGGCCGCCGGATGCGCCGCCAATAAAGGCCGTAATCAGCGAGCCCTTGCTATCAATAAAGGAAGGAATCACGATATTTACCCGAAAATTATGGGCCTCACTATCCTCAGCAATAACATAGTGACTAGAGGGTGATTTGGCGTTTTCAAAATCAATTTTCGCCTGATCGAGATAGGCAGACCCCCATAAATTGATAATGATGGAACGCCGGCCAATATCCCATCCGTGGGCATTCCCCTCTGAGAAATTGGGCGTGTTATCCATAGTCAGGTAATAGCTCTCTGAGGCATGGAGAAATATTGTGGCAGACCCCCCATCTGGGATCTGGCTGAGGGCTTTGCCCACCGAGAAATACGGTTTTTCCTGTGTGCCATCCCCCGTATCGTCGTTGCCAAGGCTGGTCGAGACAAACAACGCAGAACGCGCGCCCGCCACTTTGACCATCAGCAGGCCGTTACTATCAAAAAACGCAATATTATCAGAGTTTGGAGAGAGGCCAACAACAACCCGCAGCCAGTTATTGCCAGGTAATTCAGAACTTACCCAGTTCTCCCCAGCCTCAGGGTTGTTCGTATTGCCCTCCACCATGTTACAGTAAAACGCATAAGGAGCCGCATTCCCGTGCAGGATTGCCCCCAGGGGATAGCCCCCTATCTGGGCAGCAAACCCCGCATCAAACGCCGCCATTCCCCCCGCATCCTGCCACTGTGCGTGTTTGGAAACATCCCGCAATATCCCGTTCATATCCGGCCCCTGAGGGGGTTCGCCGCCATTCTCCACTGGTGTCATCGTTTTGCGCGGGAACCCTGCTGCATAGCTCGCCTGCGAAGTCTCATCTCCTACAGGCTGATCTGGCAAATCCCGTATCGTCGCAGGGTCTGCCATACCCCCAAAAGCAATACCCGTTCTCCTCGGTCTCGAAACCATTCTCCACTCCAATAAAAAAGCCCCCTAGGTGGGGGCTGGTTAGTTAAGCTATTTTCTTCTTTGGTTTAGGCAGTTCCAGATTATATTGCCGCCTGAGCATCGTCATGTGATCTACAATCATCAATCTTCCCTCATATTTCATCCAGTTATTCAACAGGGTTTGGTGAAACAACCACCGGCCCGTTTCCCTGCTACGTTGAAGGAAAAATGTTGTGCCAGATTCAAGAGCAAAGTTCAGGCATCTCTTAGAGGCTATAGCAACTAACCTTCCCCGTTTAAAAGATGGAACCCCTTCATTTTCAAGTTTTCTCTTCATAGGGAGATACTGCTCAAATATCTGCCCTTCGTTCATCCCGTTAATTTCCTTCAGGGTCTCCGATATTCTTGCCGTTAAAGAGCTGTTTACAATAACCATGCTGTTTTGTGTCTGTTCAACAGCGTTAATTTTCTCATTCAACAAGGTAAACGCCGCCAGAACGTTCGCTTGTTGATTTTCCAATTTCTTGAGGTGAGAAACCGTTATATCCTTCGAAGGAACAGAAACGCTTCTGCCCTGCACCTTCCCGAAAAAGTGGTTGAATAGGACACGAGCGCATTCAGTCTGGTATTCAATGATCCGAGCGCGTGTCGTTTCGTTCTTAATCCTGTCAGGGTGGATGGTCGCAAGCCAAAAGTTAAGCATGTCGAGGGAGATCAAAACAGTGTCTTGGTCACCACTGATTGAGGGTATCTCCTTTAAGGAGATGCCCCCTGAAAGAACAGGATGTTTAGTAACTTTTTTATGCTGCGCGCCCCAGTCCAAACCGATAGCCTCAACAATGGGCTTTAGTGCGACCAAAGTTTCCTGTGGAGATTTCCCTTCAATAGCAACAAGATCTGCCCCATGGAAATTTATTGTGGTAATAATAACGTTAGCCATGTTCATACTCCTATTATGAGTGTGGTTAGGCTAAGTGAAGAGCTACAACCTTCTTCATTTAGCCGCTTGTATTGCACGTGCAATTGAAATACTATGCCAATATAAAAAGAGGATTGCAAGTGCAATGAACATACATGGCTAAAAAACCCTTTACTACACGACTTGACGAAGAAGTTCTAAGGGCTGCTACAAAAATAGCAGAGAAAGAAAGACGCTCTATTACATCCGTAATTGAGATCGCAGTACTCGAATATGTTAAAAAAATAGAGGAAAAAAAAGAAAAGCCTTCCTCTTAGCTGCTTTTAAGTGTGCGCTTCAAGCCACACCCAAACACAACTGCTTGAGCAATAACATTTCCCTATTCCGAATCTCTATCCGTAACCATATCGTTTAACAAAATAATAATGGGAGCGTGGGATGGGAAGGCTGGTTAATATTTTAATTTGTGGTCTATTTCTTGTTTATCCACACATTGCTTTTTCATCAGTTTTAGAAAAATCCGGCAACTGGGAAACAAACCTTAACAGCGAACAAAATGTTTTTTATATACAAAATCATGATCATAACGCCCTCTTAACCTTTTACATTGATGATCATTCAACGCCTTTACTTACGGCTATTTTAACAAATTCCATTTACAATACTGAAAATGTAGTAACATTGGAATTGGAGGCTGGTGACTTCAGAACTATCCTTAGTAAGGATATGGACGCTACCAATAGCCTGACATCTTTTTATAAAGCAGATATTCCCATTGATAAACTTAAAGACTTTATCCATGGAATAACTGCTATGAAAACCGCTACCCTTACTATTGGTGAGCAGGCTGTCCCTATATCCCTTTCAGGAACAACCCCAGTCGTTAATGCAATACTGAAATATTTAACTGATCATAATGTAACCAGTTTTCCGGCTCCATTTACAGTTCAACCAAAAATTGAAATTAAACAAAACAGGAATATTGACGAGGATAAACCTCAGTATAGCGAAACAAAAATTATTGATCAAAATAAACTTGAGTTAGAGAAAAGGTCACATAAAGGAAATTTGAATTATATTGTTATATTTATTGTTTTTATAACGGTTATTCTGTTTGTTTCTATTTTATTTAAAATTTATTCAAAAATAAAAAAAGCTATACAAAACAATAAAGACAAAGAATCAAAGAATAGAAGCGTCCCCTCATCTTATGTAACGCCTATAGAAAACACTAATACAATTAACGATAATAACACTTCTACATTCATAGAGCTTAAGAACAAATATCAACAAGAAAAAACACCTTCATATCCGAAAACGATTTATGAAGAAAAGAACAAAAATTCTTCATCTCAAAGCTACTTAACCAACATAATAAAAAATAACTTTTTTTCGGAAAAAACTAGCACTAAAAATAAAGATGAAGAAATTAGTGATTATCTTAAACAGGTAAAGAAAACCGTAGAAATTAACAAAAATAAGGCTATTGAATTAGCACGAAAAAAACTTCATGAACACCTTCCAACTCTACAAAGAAAATATTCAACACTAGTTAAATATGACGATTATGGAATACCGGATTTATCAAAATGGGAAACACACGTTAACTATTTTATTAACAAAATAATTCTTCCATATCTATTAGATGAAAGAGTTGGACATTATTTTAAGCCTGCTGAGTATGTTGTTCGAAAGGAAATTAAAGCAGTTATCAAAGCCTCCAGAGAAGAAAATGAAGGCACAATAACCAAGCAAGGATTACGTTTTTCTCCAACTATGAAACCCACAACTTATGAAAAATATTGTAATCAACTTCTGGAAGAATCCGGGTGGAAAACAGAACTCACCCCACTTAGTAATGATCAGGGAGCAGATATTATTGCTACGAAAAACAGCGAGACGCTTATTGTTCAATGTAAACTTTATTCAAAACCTATTGGAAACAAGGCCGTTCAAGAGGCTATTTCTGCAAAAAAATTTTATAATGCTCAATATGGTGCTGTGGTTTCGAATCAAGAATATACATCTTCTGCAAGACAATTAGCAAAATCTGACAATATTCTCCTCCTCCACCACGACCAGCTGAAGGACTTTGAGGCGGTAGAAGCTTAAGTTATTGCTGGACTCCAAAGCGTTATGTCATGCTCACCCGTAACAAGGAAGGTGTGGAATGGCTGTTTACATGATTGCTTTTAACGTAATGAAGCTCAACCTTATCAATCGTGATGATCTGAAAATATGTAAAGTTATACAAACATTTCCTGAACACCATATGGTTTACGATGGATTATGGTTTGTTGAAACAGAACACACTCAAGACCATATTTATAATAAAATTACCGATGAGGTTACTCTGGGCAATTTTGAGCTTGTTATTACTGAATGCCCTTACAAACCTAAATTACATCAACTTGCCAGAGAGTGGTTTAGACACATGGATCGGGAATGGAAGATAAAAGGACGGCCTGCTCCTTGGTCGTAAGAAGGTCATTGGTAAGAGCGGTTTTCACTCTTTCGGCCTCGTCTCTTGTTTCAAATGCCAAATGGGTTACACCGCTCCAGTCTGAATATTTATCTCCTGATTTGTTCCGCTTTTCCCTTACCTCATCTTCTATCATTTCATAACTTACAACAGTATATTCACGCTTTTTTACCCAAAGCCTGCGCGTGACTTCCATACCGTTATCAAGATATTTTACTTCAATCATAGTATTTCCTTTCAATGTTCCCACTCGAATCCCATTTCTACACCTGCGGGTCGGATAACCTGAGCAAGGTAGATGAGCAGTGAGGCATCCTGTGTGGTGGGAAGCCAACTACTCACGATGGTGAAGCTCATATTACGGTTATCCCGAACGTAGATTTTCCCCTTTCCTGCAAATAACATCATCAACACCTTGTTGAGTGATGCAATAGAACCGTCCGAAATGTTGGCCGCCGCCTTGGCCAGAATAGCTTGCCGGTAGGTGGTATCATCCAGAGAGAGTTGCCCGTAAAGGGGCGTAACCCCATCCCAGAACGCCCCATTGCCTGGTGTCTGACTAAACGGTCGTGCCAGTAACAACGTTTCCTCACGAAAGCCGAACCAGGTGGTGTTCAGGCTTTTGATGACCCGATCAACACCAACAATCTGCCCCCAGATATTCAGCCCATAGCTTCCTGCCGTATCAATATCCCAGACTTTTTCTATAAACTCCTCCCAAAAACGACGTGGATCCACGTTATCGTTAAAATCCTCCAGCAGCCGTTGCAGGGTTGGGCTATTGGCATATTGGGCAATAATCGTGTCACGATAGTTTATCACTGAAAATTCACCAGAATATGAGCGTCTGTTAATGTTGGGATTTCATCAATACCCACACCAACGCTGATTGCAAAATTCGTTCCATCCCGTGAAACCGTAATTAATGTGGGGTTAGACCACGCCCCTAATGCCTGAATACCCGCATAAAAACGCGAGGCATATACCACAGAACCAATACGCAACCGTGCTGAACCATCCTCACCATTAAAATTGGCCAGCACAGCCTGTTTTACCCGCGCTTCGGCATCAACCGGCTGACCTGGGGAACGGGCCATGTCTACACGCACAGAAATGCTCACGGGCTTGGCTTTCTGGAATGTAATATCATAGGTGGGCAGCGGCTCAGCATACCCATTCTGAGTATCCTCAATCGTAATGGTGGTATCGCCGGTCATATCACAACCAGGGGGCTTCTTGTTCCAGATCGCACGGGCAATTGCTGTATCGTCGCCACCCGCCACGCACACATACAGGCTGTGGGGCTTAAGCTCCACGCCACCCTTGGTAACTGCTGCGCCTGAGGGGTTATCTGTTACATAGGCATCTAACACGCCGTCCATTTGCCGTAACGTGCCAGTGATGGCGGAAAGGGAGTTAACAGCGTTATGGGCTGTTGCCTCTCTACGCCTGGCCTCAAACTGATCTCGACTCTCTACATTCTGGCCGGTAATGCCATCCTGCTCGTTGGTAATGCTATCCCAGCCAGGGATAATCTGGAATATCTGGGTAAGCGTGTCTGCGGGACATTCAATAGGGCCCGTCTGTTCAGCAGCAAACTCGATCTCTACCGTTGAGGTCGCGGGCGATATTGTTCTTGTTTCAGTAGCAGCGTAAATGTTCCCCGCCACATCCTTGGCCCGTGAGCCTTGCTGAATAACCGTGCCCCCTGCCCCACGGCACAGGCACTTTACTACAGTCGATTGGGCGGCCTTGCGGTAAAGGAAGTAGATTTTCCCGATACCATCCTGCATCTTGCCATCAGCAACGGTTGGGTCTACCCCATTGACGTAATATTGCAGCAGACCAAAACAGTCGTTCAGAATGGCTGTTTGCGTTGTCGCAAGCTGGCCTTGGGGGCGTGCGAGCAAAAACCGGTTATCAGCGTTAAAAAACGCCAGAACATTCCCAAATGCGCCGTTAATATCGGTAATAACACCTGTGAGAACATCCACCTCATCCGGCGTTTGCAACCCACGATCGGTAAATAGGGGAACAGGCACAGAGGTCGTCGGTGTAACGGCTGCCAGGGCTTTTTTCTGTTCATCAGAGACTGACATTGAGCTGCTCCCCATTTGTTGTTGTCACCAATATTACCCCTGTGAGGGTGCGCGTTTCCCTGTTCAGGCCAATTTGTGCCAAGGCTTGCGTGACCTCTGGCACATTACGGGCTGCCTCCTCAATACGCTGCCTAATCAACCCCATATGGGGCACAACGCCCAACACATCAGTAAAATGCGGCACGCCCTGGGTTGTGTCATACCACCCCTCGCCCAGAAACAATTTCACCTCATTAGCCACAGCCTGAGCAATGGCATAGGGTTCTGCACATGTGGCGATGTTCCCATAGGCATCAGCCATCAAATCCCACGTAGAGCGGTCTAAAAGAAGGTCGGACATTTTGAGAAAATCCCAATAAAAAACCCTCCACATGGGAGGGGAACGAAAAGTGAAAAAATATATTTTGACTTAATTTAGGCTTTTTCAAACTCAAGGATGCCAGCCGCCTTCTGCACTCTTTCCTTTGCCAACCTATTAAGTTGGGAATGAGAATTCACTAACTTTAAATGTTTTTTGATAACATCATAAGTAATCCCATGATCCAAAAGGGAAACAAAGGCACCATTAACAAACGAAGATGGAACTCCAGATACAACTCCCTGAAAATCTAGACACACGTCTTGACCGCGCTGTAAATATGGCAAAACAGCATGCAAGATTTTATCGCCATCGTCTGATGTATGGCAGTGCTTTGTGTAATCTAAGACTTTTAGAACTGTCATTTTTACCTACTAAAATTCAAAGTTAATAACGTCCTCATCTATTGGATCAGGCCTGAACGAACGAACATATAGTTCTATCTCTACTAACGTTCCTGGATAAGTTCCGTTCAATGAAGTTAATGTTGCCACTTTTCCTTTATCTGTTGTCCCATTCAACGAAAGCATTGCTTTACCAGATATTATATGGACACAACTTTTGCAATTGTCCACAATATTTTTTGTCAACTCAAATAGGCCTACGCCACGATTATTAGGTTTAGAAGCTGAAGAATGCCCATCTCCTACCGCCCATTCAAGAGCCGCTCCATCATTTAATTCTGGTATTTTTTTCCTTGTTGTAGTGGGAATACCAACCCCAATATCACTAACGCAAATAACAATTTTGCTGAAATCCGGATTTCTTGCATAAGGATAAAATTGAGAAAAAAGATATCCAATTTTTTGTGTTGAGTGATCATCAACGTTTCTAAATAACTCTTGAATATTGCTTTCCAAAGTTCTTAGCTGCTCTGTATTATATTTTAAATGACAAGAAAGCCAACTTACTAAGTTATTTTCTAACCACACGTGACTCTCTGAGTTTGCTAAATCCTTCCACAGCAATGTTGATGAATCAACTGTATGATTTTTTATATTGTCTTTATTATTAAAAAAATCAGATAACCCACACCTGTTTAAATAACGAATAGCCTCATTCTCTTCATCTAATCCATAAATTACTATACCACACCGCTTACTAATTAAGTACTGAACTATACTTGCAAACAAGGCAATCCCAGAA
This sequence comes from Entomobacter blattae, assembly GCF_014672835.1. Classification (NCBI taxonomy): domain Bacteria; kingdom Pseudomonadati; phylum Pseudomonadota; class Alphaproteobacteria; order Acetobacterales; family Acetobacteraceae; genus Entomobacter; species Entomobacter blattae. Next base: position 2,343,976 of record NZ_CP060244.1, read on the forward strand.
GGTTCAGCGAAAGATAAATTCGAAAAATCAAATCTATATAATTCAGATAAAGACCTATCAGCTGGCAAAATTTCTTTTAAAAGATAATCTATTTGACTTCTTTTTAAATATTTTGGAATTGACACATTTTTGACTGTGCACAGACGCGTCATCTAATATCACCATAATCCGATAGCATGTTAAACAGCTTATACGATCACTAATTACAAATTATCAACGTTTATTTTTTCTTTACTTTATCCTACTCTGCCTTCCCCGTTGTTCCACTTCCTGTCTCAACTCCGCCATGAACGTGGTTTTGCAGGCTGATGGAGCCGGATTTTACGTCACCCTGGGCTGTGATAGAGCCTGTTACCTCCAAGTCCCCCGTGATTTTAATCGGTTTATTGGAGATCAACTCTATGCCACCGTCAGGATCAAACCGAATAATATGTTCAGCGGATTTATCAGAATGGAGATTCTGGATAAAAACAGCATCTTCCCAGGCGTGGGTGCGTAATGTTTCGGGGGCATCGTCCTTGAACCCGTCTTTTACCCTGGAGATATCACGTTGAGAAAAGCAGACAAAACCAATATCTCCTTCCACCGGATCAACCTGGATGAGACAATTGCCGCCCTGAACATACCCATAGGGCACGTCAAATATCTTCCCATGGGGAATAGCCTCACCTGTTGGTGTTATCTGGTGCACCATGGGCGTGCAGGTGAGGCGCCTTTTGGCTCTATCCACCTTCACCACACGGGCAGGAATAGACGTGTTCACGTTCTGTTTGATGTGGCGGTCGATATGGAATGTCTGAGCATTATACGGCTCCTGCACCTGAGCTGGCGTTGCAAACCCAAAATAGCGTTTTTCCTGTGCCATAATCTACCCTACAAATGGAAAACTATCATCATCGTCATCGTCGCTGTCATTAGCATCAGCCCCATTTGGTGCCGAAAAATCTGAATGTTCCTGGCTGTTGGGCAGATACCCGACAACGGTTGCGTTGAGATCGGTAAACCATGGCCCACCATTAATTTCACTGGAGAGCTGGTGTGTTATCCCGTGCACGGTGTAATAACCCGCAGCACCAAAAAAATCGCTCTCGACCTTGATCAAATCCCCATTGCGGATATCATTTCTGAACAATGTTCTCAGGCCAATAATCGCCCCGTTGAAACTGGGATAGCCAATAAGGCCGGTCTGCTTGTTTACCAGCACATAGCCCGCTCTGGTCACCGCCTCCTTACCCTGCAAATCTTGTCGGTAATAGCCGGAAACCTGCTCTACCGGTTTGCCACTATAAGTCTGCCTATGGCCGCCCTCTGGCCAGATGGCAATAACCCCATTTTCGATAATATAGTTGAAATTCCCCAATAAGGAGCATTTTTCAATCTGGGCCCGGACATCGCCTGAGAGATACGGATTGCGCAACACAGTGGTCACGCCATTATTCTCGAAAACCATATCGTTTTCATCAGCGAGCTGTTTGATAATCTGGGCGGCCTCGATCTCGCCCTCGTAGCTGGTTACTGTATGAGGTGTTAGGTAAACGTTACCCAATGAAGCCGCCTGAATAAACATGAACGGGTCTGGAGCAGAGGTAAAATCGGCATAGCTCTGGATCAGAAAGCCATTAAACACACGGCTAAGCCTGTCTGGCCCATCGCCTGCATAAATGCTCACCTGAATATTTTTGGTGCCATCGTTGAATTTAAATGTGGCAGGGTTCCCAAACTGGCTGAGCGCTGCCATATTCTCCCGGCTCATATTGTAAATCTGTATCTGGGCCTGGGGCTGGGTTTGCCCGCCAAATACGACGATAGAGCAATTGATCCGGTAGTTCCTGAAAGGGAGCCCAGATTTACGCTGCCCTTGAGACCTCAGAGAAACATCCTCATAACTATAGGTGTGGTAATTGAGCTTTTTCTGCCCTTCTGGGATTTCCACCGTGACCGTTAAATAGCGGTGGTTAAACGGGCTCTGATTAATTGGGCTATTGAGTGTTTCACTCATTGTAATTTGGCCTCACTGTCCCACACCAGAATATACCGGCTGCCAAAGCCTGTAAAAAACGGATCTGAATTGCCCTGCATATCGTAGAATGTTAAATCCCCCCTGAAACCCAGATAGGCCAGCTGGATCATCGGCACGTTATTGCGGCACTGCATGCCCAGAATAACCGGTTCACCAGCCAGATACACGTCTATAAACGTGCCAATATTGAGTTTGGTATCAATCCTCAACTGCACATTCTGCCCACCCAACCCAACACGAACATTCTGGTTGGAGACCGGATTGAGGGGAATGAGCTGTTTAACCACGGGGAACCTCACCGAATGTATTGGTTAACGCATCAAAATACTGCACGCGGGCTGTTTGCAGGCTGTTCATTTCCGCTGTTGTCGTGTAGCCCTGATCCTCTGAACTGGTGACCACACCGGTTTTGGTGTTTTTCCATGTGGTGGTGGCATAAAGCCGCACCTCCTGAAGGGTGAGCAGGGCATTCACCAGCTGTACACCCCCTTGCGATGTGCGTTGATAATTGATGCTGGTCACATTCAGGTTGATATACCAGGAGTCAGGGGTTTGTAAGGCGTAAAGCTGTGTATCAACCCGCATATCCTCTAATAGCCTCATAAAAACCTTACGCACAGCCTCCGTGCTGCCGCAGCTTATGCCAACTTGATAAGTGTTTGGACTAAGGGTTTTGTTATAGGAAATAAAATCCCCACCCTCCAGTGGCGCATTGGCAATATTGCTCTGGCCAGAAAACTGCACCTGGTAATACACAAGGGCATTCCTATCTGTGCCAACATCCCCAAAAGCATCCTTGAGGCTATTCTGATTATACAAAACCCATCTGGTGTTAATAAAATCGTCCAGGTAATCAAACGCCACACTGGAGAGAAAACCACTCCCCGTAGTGGCGAGCAATCCCCCAACCACAACATTTACCCCTTCAGGCGGCCGCTTTAACGCAGGCACACCCGCATCATTCGGAACGTTGGGATAAAGAGGTTTTTCAATGGGAGGCTTAGCCATTATTGCGTTCCTGTATTCGCCTGCCAGGCATTGGGTAAGGCGGCCATCTGAACGCTCCTGGAAAACTCTTTAGCGCTATTCGCATTAACGTTGATTGGCCCATGAATATTGATGGACGTGCTATTATCCGTTGAGGTGTTGGTATTGATAGGCCCTGCTGCCCGTTGGGCTGCTAACATGGTGTTTCCACCTGCTGCCAAGCCATTACGAACGAAAGCCTGGGTCTGATGTAAGTTCTTGATAAGATTATCTGCTATTTGACCTCGCGACCTTTGCTCACCTACCCGATCTCTAGGCCGCTCATAATCAACAAATGCTCCAGCCGCTTCATAAGCATTTCTGGCAGCTTTTAATTTTGCATTGGCTCTTTTTTCTGTTGTATTGAGTTCATGGATTATAAAACGAGCTTGGTCGATGAAAGATGAACTGTGAATATCCTTACCAGACCATTTTTTAAATAACGCCTGTCTGTCAGGGTGCCATTGGCCGAGACCATAAGCAAGGCCACCATCTCCCTTGTCAGATTTTTCATTTAAACTGCTCTCTTTTACAAGATTGGCAACAATCCCTATTGACTGATCTCGCGTATATCCACCCTCCTTTTGGAACAACTCAACCAAAGCATCTGTTCTGCCAGAAGAGCCAACACCGCCAATATTTCCCATACCGCCCATATAAGGCCTATAAGGGATTTCAGCGCCTCTTGCTGGTGAAATGGGGTTCAGGTAAGATAAAGGCCCCAAAGGGCCAGGAATAACAGCATCTGTTTTATTCGATGTTTTTGCTATGGAAGCCAAACTGCCCGAACCGGATACTTGGGCATCAGCAATCTGTTTTCCTGTTATACCATCTAATGCTTTTTTGGTGCCATCAAATTTGGAAAGCAGATCAAGGGCTGTTATTATCACCTGAATGGCCGTGCCAACAATACCAATAGCTGCCGTAAACCTTGCCAGGTTCCCCAATTTTGACGTTACCGTTGCAGCGGCTGCTTCTGTTTCTACCACCTTCGCCATAGCAATAGTTGAGCGCGCTATACCTAATGCTGCCCGTATGGGAACAAATACCCCACCAATAGCCAGAACAATGCCTGTAGCTGCAGTAAATAAAGCTACGGACTCTGCAATCCTATTGGCGGCATCTGGATGTCGTTCAGCAAATTCAGCTGCTTCAGAAATAATTTTTGAAATGGCTTCAAGTGAAGGCTCAATATCATGAGCAATAGCATACTGAAACCTCCCCCATTGCGCCTGTATCTCACGCACGTTTTTATCCAGCCGCTTATCAGCCTCAACATCATAGTTTTTGGTCAAGTCTCCAGCACGTGACATTGACTGCTGAAAATTCCCAAAATTAGCAAACCAGTTGGCAACATTACCACTAAAGCCAGCTGTTTCTTTATAATCTGTTGACCTCACCCCTTGGTTTCTATCACGAGCACGCTCTATCTCATCCATTCGGCGAACTAATTCAATGGGGTCTAAATTGGCTGCATCTCCAATACCTAAAACATCTCTTGCAAAATGCAAAATCCTTCCACCCGTGCCATTCCTCTGAAGGACATCGGTTTGCTCTTCTCTAATCGCCTCTAATGCCTGTTGACCTTCCTCTTGGCTAGCACCACCAAGCAAACCAGCTACACGCCATTTGTAGAGGTTTTTAGGATCAACCTGGATACGCTCAGCTACCCTGGCAATATCAGCGCCTTGTTGAGCAACAGACGTTACAGTTTTGGCAATAGCCGAAAGTGAGGCTCCACCTGCAGCAACAGCTGCGAGTGAGAGAAGCGTATCACGCAGGGAAGCCACGTTGTCACGCCGATAGCGCATGATACGCGCCTCCTCAGCCGCCTGTTGGCGTTGTGTTGTTAATGATCGCTTGGCATTCACTACACCCTGATCTGTTATTTTCTTTTCTTCACGAACTTGACGATTCTTATACTCGGTAGTCCCCTCATATAGAGCTATCACTGAAGCTAAAGTTTCTTTTCCGTATCTCTGCTGTTCCGTTAAATCTTCATCTCTAATAGATTTTAATTTATCGAAAGAGCGTTTTATTTCTGTAGGAGTAGCCCCAAGCGCTTGCCCCAACGTTTTAATCGCAGCACGAGCTTTACGATCTGTATTGGTAAGCCCCGCCAATAACGCCTTAGCTGCATCCTGTGCATCTGCACTGCCGCCAATAAACCCTGAGGCATCCATGTCGAGGGTTACGCCAAAAAAGTAATCTTTATCTGCCATTTTGTGGCTCCACTTGCGCTTCTTTCATCGCTTCAGACTGATTAGTGCCTTGCACCGCCATAATTTCCAGCAGGTCGTAGAGGTCTTTCACCCCGTAAAAACTCTGCAATTCCCGCAACGAGGCAAGCCCAGCCATAATAGCCAGACTTACAGTGTTGGGGACGTTTCGTGTGACATAGCCGCCCCTACCGTTCTCAGCCTGCGGTAAATTGAGGGGACGGCGGGCATAAAAAAATCGGTATGCAGCCTGAACGCCTCTGCCCGTAAGGTAACAATCGTTGAGGAATCCTCTATACTATCCCTGTCAAATGGCTGTTCCTCGCCGGATTTCCCCATAGAGATACAGGCCATGAGCGGAGCCAATACGCGTTCCTGCTCCTCAAACGGCAATTGCATAAAAATACGCAAGCCCAGCACAGAAACAAGTTGGGCAGGCGTGGCTTCACGTTGTGTTTCAGCGGCCTCAACCGCCTGCTGTTCCGCCTCTGCCTGGGCCCGTTTGATAGCGGGGTGCTCTTTACTCATACCTGAGGGCGGTTTGATCTCTGGCACAACTGGCTCAGTAAATGCCTCCCTGATACTATCAGAGAGCATCATCATTAGACCGTTTTCTGATTGCAGGGCGCATCGATAAACCGTGCTGATCAACTCCCTGCCCCATTCCTCACAATCATAAGCACTCATTTCACGAATGAGGAAGGTTTTCCCTTTATCTCGACCCTGTTTGATGGTGATGGTTTTTTCTCTTCTGGACATAGATACCTCAATAAGGAGCTGGTAATGATTTTGTAAAGGTCATCTGGAAGGTTTGGGCGGCCTGCACACGCTCATGGGCTGGTAGAGGGGTATAGTTGGTTAGAGCCCCGTTAATAAGCGCGTAACCCCTTTGCAAGGCTGGAATTTTCAAGGTCGCATTCATTTCCAGTGTTTCGCGCAAGGTTTGCTGGATACTGTAGATGGTTTCCATAAACTCTGCCGTGTCGCTATCGGGCATAATGGAAAAATCAAACTGCACCAGGTTGGGCACCCAGCCAAAATGGGCCTTGCCATCAACACCTAAAACAACCTCAGACGTTGTTTGGGCTGCTACAGCAAAGGCGCGGTCTGCCGCCCATCCCTCTAACTCATATGGCACGCCGAGGATGGAAGAAAACTGGCTAAGGTCTATACCCGTAATGCCAGAAAGAGAATTAGCTACTCCACGAGAGGTAGCCGTTACAACCAGAACGGAATTGGCCGATGTAATGGAACGATTAACCATATTACTGCACCTCAATACTGGCTAGGTGGATACGCTGAACGGACTGACCATCAACGTAATAGAATTCGCACGGCGGAGAGGCCCTCAATACGCGAGCCTGTGGGGCGACGGCCTCTGCCCGCACTGAGAGGAACCAACCCCGTGTTTGCAGCGCATTGACGGCAGCCTGCCCGTATTTGGCTGAAATATTCTGCTTTTGCTCGTCTGAGAGGGTAATGTTTGGCCGGATCGCCCCAAATGCCAACGCCTGATTAATTGTGGACTGCATGGCGTTTTCAATAAACGCTGACCCCGTCGTATTATAGGGAATGTTGCCTTTATTGATCAGCAAATTAACAAGGGCGGCCCTGAACGCCCTATTGAGCCATATCTGGTCGATATAGCTATCCGCCCATAGCCATTCACCCGTAACAGAACCAGGGTAGAGGAAATTAAACGCCTGTGTGCTAGAAGCGTAATCCCCATAAAAATTATAGCCCTTACTCTCCAAAATATTCGCCACACGCATGTCATTAACAGAGGCGGCTAATCCAGTTTGTCTACGGAATGCAAATGTATAACGCCCGTCTGTCGCTGTAAAATCCAGACAGGCAGGAATAGAGGCAACAAACGCTGCATGGAGTGGATCGTGATAGATAGGGAATATTCCGTTAAATTGCAGGGTTTTAATGCGCTCTGCCCAGGTCTGCCCCACTGGCTGGCTGGTAATAGCCTCGGATGTGTCGTGTAAAATTGCCATCACAGCACGATTTTGAGCGTCCGTCCATTGCGCCAGTGGTGTTTTAAGATCAGCAGGATCAAACGCACAAAAGAACGTTGCCCATTTCTGGTTTTTATGCCTTATAGCTGTCATAATGCTATCAGGGCTTGGATTATCTGCCGCCAGAGACTGCACCGCCCCAGTGAGGGATGTTAGACGTAGAGGTGCGGCCAGTGTTGTTCCGGTTGCAGCAAACCCCACACTGGACTCTGATCCTGTTTTTGCACTGCTGATAACAAAGCCATTATTGCCAGAGCTGAAATTAACAATTAATGGATCGCCACCGGCATGCTGCATATTGGCTGAAATATAATCAGCCGCATCTGAAAAACTTCTCACTGAAGAAAATACCAGATTATCAGCTGTATAGTTTATACCATCAACAATAATGGCCAGACTCCCAGATAGAGACTGCAACTCAGTCAATGTCATACCTGATAAATCGCCCCCCTCCAGATAGGCAGAGGTTGAGGTTGTAGGGAAAAACGCAACCAACAACTCGTTAGGCAGGTTTGTTGAGCCCGTAAAACCTCGAAAGTAAACCTGGGCCTGGCGGTATTCCAGGCTATCGTAGCCCAGTTTGTGGCCGATATCCTCAGCTGTTGTAAATGATAATACAACCCCGTTAGGAATGGCTGCATTCTGGCTAAGCATTAACCCGACAAGCGTGTTCTGGCTCTGCCCCACTGGCAAAACCTTGGGATCAATCTGGACAATATCGTTCAGTTCAATGGACATGGGAACTCCAATAAAAAAGCCCCCAAAACGGGGGCTGGTTGGTTAAGCTATTTTCTTTCTCTTCTTCTTGCGTTCCTGCAAGTTGAGGAAAACAAGCTGATCTATACGGTGCTGCATGTAATCTTGAATGCGACGCTTGCCAGAGAAATTGAACCACAGGCGCAATAGCTCATGATGAAACAACCACCGACCCGTTTCCCTGCTACGTTGAAGACGATAAACAGCCCTTGTGTTGAAAGCAAATTCCCTGCACCAGCCAGAGGCTAGCGTTACAAGATTGCCACGCCGGAATGAGCCATAACCCATATCATCAAGGAAGTTCTTCATCGGTAGATAGCGCTCAAATATTTGGCTATCCTGTAAATGAATAAGCTCTTTCTCGATGTTGATCGCACCACTTGCCAGCTGAACGGTTGCTCTCGTCGATGCCTGAACACTCGCTTCAATCAACGCGACTTTAGCTAATACATCCGAAAGCTGGTCAGTAGAGACAACTTTATGTTGCTGATCTCTTAACTGGTTTTCAGCCCAGATAAAATAACGGCGAATAAGCTTACCCTGCTCGTTATTTTCTACCATCGCAAGCTCTTTGGCCATGTCGAGGGAGATTACATACTGTTTTTTATTATGACCACCTGAACCTTTTTGCTCCCCCATTTTGGGGAACAAAATATTGTAATCTTCTTTCTCTATAAATCCATATTTAGTTATTCTTTCATCAATCCAAGTTGAATAATCTCTTCCAACTCCTAATCCCTTATGCAAATCCCTGGCATCAGCAATCCCTAAAACTTTCCTCCCGCCAATAACAACCTCTGTCGCTGTGCAGAAAGTTGCAACTGCCTGAAACTGCTCAGGAATAGAATTGTTGGAATTTTGGGTAACTTGTGTTACATTGTTCATGTATTTAGCTTTCTAGCTAGATGTTTCGAGAGAAGCAGCAGATGAACTTGTCGAGGGTGCGTCTGCTGTTTTTTTGTTTTCTGCCAATTTCATTCTCTCAATACAAAATAAAATCTGGCCGTTTATCGAGCGTTTATTCTCTATAGATTGCTCTCTTACCCATTTCTTCAAATCATCAGGTATCCGCAATCTATAATGTGTCGATTGACTCATTGTTTAATTTCCTATCCATTATGACACCCTTATGGGTCATGTTCCAAATATATACCAACATGCGTTATTGAAGTCAATTCCAAAATGAGGCATAAATGCGTTATGACAGAAGAAACCGCACATTTCAGATTAAGAATTCCTCAAGACCTAAAAAAAGAGGTAGAGGTATCAGCAAAAGCAAACAATCGTTCTATTAATGCTGAAATCTTGTATGCCTTGGTAGAGTATTATTCAAAAATTGCTAATGAATCTCCCATCCTTTCTTCTTTGCGAGAAGAAGGGGAAGTTTTAGTATCAATAGATAAATTGTCACATGAAAAAGTTTCAAGCTGGAAAAGTAAAGAAGATATAACTAAAAAAGATATCAAAGAAATAAAATCTTTATTTGATAAATACTTAACTGCTTACAATCGAAATGAGCCTTTTAGAAAAAAAACCTTAGAATTTATTCCAAGCATTTTATTGCTTTTAGAAAAATTAAAAAGCTAATTTACGTTAAATGGATTTGTCTCTTAAACCTGAGACTTTCTAAACCCCCACCTCAATAACAGACGGGTCTCGATCGGTGCTTTTCTGGGACTGGAGAATAACGTTGTTATATTGCAGCAGCACATCGACCGTCCACCGCTCCTCGTAGAGGTCACTCTCGTTGATCAGGGCGGTTTGGTGCACCTCATCTGCATAGAGCGGGCTGGTGTGGGCCGTATACCGGGCAAACCAGGTGGCGGCATCAACGTCACGAAATAACTGGGCTAGAATTGTGGCTCTATCCTGTGAACCGTCTCTGAAAAAATCGATCTGATAGCGTAGTTTGATCGGCTGGACTGAGAGCTTTCCGGTCGCTGAATAGCTGCTGCGATTGGTCGATAGCCTCACCTGGGTAATAGGGGTAATCAACGCAAAGGGCTGACCAGGGGTTACATTATAATTCGTCTGCCCGTACTCAACCTGTAACCCTGGGAATAGATCGATCAGATAGGCCCTGAGCGCTACAATAACCCCAGAAATACGGGCATCTACAGGCCCCGTATCTGTGCCGGCCCCCTCGGCCTCTGGGGAGGTTCGTACACATCCGCAACCTCCTGGCGTTTGACAATGATTTTGCTCCACCCGTCCTGTCTCCAATCCTCTAATACCTGAACAACCATCCACGTTTGCCCACGGAACACCAACATATCCTGTGCTTTTTGTTCACCCCTACGCATGCCCTCAATAGCAGAGTTTGTATAAACAGCCATAAACGTGCCCTGCTGATTGATATTATCCAAATGCTGCAAATCGTCAGAGGCTAGGGGTTGGATATTGCCAGTTATAGCAACGTCTCTATATTGGGGTGTTGTGTTGCCTAAAACGTCTCGATAGGTTTTGATAAACTGTTTCCACACAATAGGCTCGTTAGGGCTGATACGGCGCGTTAAACTATTGGCCAGACCTCTAAGATTCATCGGTTTCCCCTACCCATGAGGTAATAGAATCACGCATAGTGCCACCCTGGGAACCTCCTTTGCTTGCCCCAATGAGAGGATTGTCAAACCCCTTGCGGGCAATTGTTGAGAGTGCATTCCCTGGATGTTTAAACGCGTCGATCGTGTTTTTAATATCTTTAGCCATAGCATCCCCCAAATCCTCTAGTATCGACTGGGCTTTATCGGGCCTGGTAGCAAAATTGCTTTTCAAATCATTACCCCATTTCCCCTCGTTAGCCTCAATCGTCTGGCGCATAAAGGGTCGTGGGGGGATATGCTGCACGCTATCACCTTCTGCATTCGTCCGCGCTGTGCCAAACTCGTTAGCGCGCGCCACGAGCGCAATAGGCGTGCCGTCTGGATAATCTGGCTCGCTGCCCGGCTCTGCCCCAATTCCAACCCTCAACGTGAGTCGTTCTGGTGTTTTGGCAAACTGGTTGAGGAGGGCCTGCAAATCCTTAAGTTGTCTCCCCTTAAAACCAAACCCATTTTTCATGGCAGCCTCCGGAATGCGTTAGAGGGTGGTGGGATATACTCAAAATGAAATAGGCTCTGAATCATCTGCCAGAACGTTGCCCCATACTGGGTTTGCTGATACCAAGCGGCATTTGGACTGGTAGCGCCCAGCCCATCACTGGAAACCGAAACACTCCCCTCGGTCGCTGAAGCAATGCGCCCGACTACGCCAGGGGTAACACTCGTTTTCCCCTCTCCATCTACTCCAGGAGAAACAGCGTTGAGTTTCAGCACCGCCAGATGGGCAACTAACAACCACAACAAAACCCTGCGCTGTGTGAGATCAACAACCTCGGAACAGCCCATGTTATCGAGCAATATTTCAGCCTGGGCAAACAGATTTTCAGCCACAACTTCCGTTACGGCAGGCACCAGTTCAGGGTAGACCTGTCCCCAATCAGAGAAAACGAACGCTACCCAGTTCTCGCTCATATTCACTTCCCTAAAAAATAAGCCTTCATGACGTAGGCAATAGCCCACACGACAGCGATGAAACAAACAGCAACAAATCGCCACGCCTCCATATGATCAAGCATTATCAAAACTCCTTGTACGGGATTCAAGACTGTGGTAATATCTTTCATAAATCCTGCTCTACGTCCTTAGGGCATGAATCAGAAACCCCGCCGTGTTGGTCGCACTGGCGGGGTTTTGCTATTCTCGTCTATCTAATAACTGACTTAAACTGTTACTTCTTTCCGTCAACAACCGGCTCTTTAGGCTTCTCCAGTCGCTCAAGCCCTGTTTTCAGGCTTTCCTTGTCCTTCGCCTCTGCCAGGGCTTCCTTGGGTTTGTCCTGAGCAAAGATCAGGCCATTTTTATAGGGAGGGAATTCCTACTTCGGGAGCCATCCCTCATCAAGAAGCTAAAAAACCTGTATGCCTCATTTTTTGCTTTTGGTGTATTTCCCCTCTTCAAATATCTCTGGTTAGTTTTGGTATCGGCATCATCATTGCCGAATTTTTACCTCTTCCCTCAATTATCGCTCATCCAGTAAAGCCTGACCAGACCTTGAAGAACCAGAACCAGAGCCCGCATAGTCCTTTCTACACTCCATTTACCTTGAGTATTCACAAAGAGAAGCTTAAAGCTCTCTCCCCTGTCAGCCATAAACCTTTTTCCCTATCAAAACGTTAGAAATACAATTCGTCTTTATTCTGAAAACTTACGGATGATGGTTTTCTCCTGTTATGGTTAAGGCTGCTTAATAAACATCGTTTAATGAAACTTGGCGGCCCCTTGTGGGGCCCTGAACGATGACGGGGATATAAAATGTTAAACCGGCGTGAACTTCTTAAAGCTTCTAGCTATCTACCGGCTCTCACCCTTCTGGGGAGCGCTGGGGGAGAACACGCCCTCCCTTCTTCTGAGAGAACAGCTTATCTGCCTACTCAAAAACTGCTCAAACTTTTTAAAAACGGGCAGCTTTCCCCCATGGATGCCCTAGAAGCCCAAATAGCTCGCATTGAAAGACTGAACAAAACCTTTAACTGCATTACTTACCGCCATTTTGAAGAAGCAAGAGCAGCAGCACAAGAAGCAGAAAAACGCTACAAGGCGGGAAATCCTCGCCCACTAGAAGGCCTGACCATTGCCGTAAAGGATGAATATGCTGTAAAGGGATGGCGCACAACCATGGGCTCTCTCCTGCATAAAAACGCACCACCAGATAAAAATGACCATCCTGTTATTGAACGGCTTAGACAGGCAGGAGCCATTTTCCCAATCCAAACCACCGTTCCGGAACTTTATAGCTGGATTACAACAGCCAGCCACCTTTGGGGAACAACTCACAACCCGTGGAATCTCTTCTACACTCCTGGCGGCTCTTCGGGGGGGTCTGGTGTGGCTTTGGCTGCAGGGTTCACAACCCTTGCCCTGGGGTCAGACATGGGCGGATCCATACGCATTCCCTGCGCACAATGCGGCCTATATGGCTTTAAACCGCCTTTTGGCCGTGTACCGACCAGTGAAGTGCCTTACGAATCTGATGGCCCCATGGCCCGAAATTTTGCTGATCTTACCCTGCTCACCCAGGCTATTGCAGGGCCCCATCCCGCTATTCATTCCTCATTACGACCAAAGCTTGAATTCCCTTCCCAGTACGAATCCATTAAGGGTTGGAAAATTGCCTACGATGCCGGGAAAGGACTAACCCCCCTCGACCCAGCCGTTCAAAAGGCCATGGCAAAAGCCATTTCAACCTTCCAGGCACTCGGAGTTACGGTTGAGACTGTAGATATCGGCTTTCAAGCCAAGGATATGGATGTTTACCTACAGGGCCTCTTCTCCACCAGTATGGGAAGCCTTTTAACCGAAGCAGCCTCTTCTTCGTCTCGCGGCCAGCTCACTCCTTACCTACAATTCATGATAGCACGTCTCAAAGGAAAAGTTGGGCCAGAAGCTGCAACTGCTGCAGAAAACCTGCTCAACCAATATCACACCCTCGTGCAGGATAAAATCTTTAATCAAGGCTTCCAAGCAATTATCATACCCACTTTAGGCACGCCCTTTATCCCTGCTGAACATGGCCTTCACCCCACCATAGACACAGTAACCCTTAACGGCCAGAAGGTTAAAGGCATTAGCTTTGTCCTAACCTGGCCATGGAACCTTCTGGGGCGTTACCCTGTTATTTCGGCACCCATCTGTATTGGCCCCCAAAATATGCCCCTCGGCATGCAGATTATTACCAATACATTTGAAGATATCAAAGCTTTTCAGATCGCTTCTTCATACGCCCAAAAAGCACCCCCTCTTTTTACAGAGAAACTTTTTCCCTAAACCTCCCTTTGGTATGCGTAACAAGGATTATGGCTAAAGGTTACTACGGGTTGTTTAAAGTCGAGTGATTTAGAGTTTTGCCCCAGTTAACTGCATCAGGACAATCTTTTTTTAAAAAGGGAAATTCAACATGCCCCCCCAGAGGAACCAGAAGAGCAAAACAGTTATAACCACAAAGAGTGTTAAACCTTCAGCAGGGGTAGAGAAGCTCTATCATTCAACCAATATAGGTCCGACAAGCTCTTGAACAATCAGCAAACTTGGTGTTTTGCATTATAAAAACTTTCAATTTGTTGGTTTTTCATAAAAAAGTGATATAAGCTTTAACTATCTTCTTGCTAAATACCCCCAAGACGCTCAGAATTTTTAGGGGTAAAAAAGAGGGCGTATCTCCTTAAAGTAAACACAATTTTCTTTATTTATAAGGTTTGTAACAGTCCTGTTATTACTACCTGTATGGCAGGTATGGTACAGCCTATTTTCGTTTTACATCCTTTTTTATTATAAATTTATGTTCTCATCTCTTGCGTTATTTGTTATCTCCATCCTCTGTTTTGGTATTAGCGCCATTTCTGGTGGGGGTGCCGGCCTTGTTCTTATGCCCGTATTGGGAATGAGCATACCAGCAGCCGAGATTCCCGCTGCGTTATCCATCGGCACTGCATGTAGCGCTCTTTCACGCATTACCCTTTTTTTCAAAAATATTCATTGGGGCATTGTTGCACGCTTTGTTCCCGTTGCCCTGCCATTTGCGGTTTTAGGGGTTTGGCTTTTAAGCATTACCAGCCCTGTTTACCTTCAGCTCCTGCTAAGCCTGTTCCTGATTGGGAATGTGATTTTCTTGTTTTCCAAAAAAACCTCTACACCCCGTGCCCTTAGTAAAAATTGGCTTTACGCCATTGGAGCAGCTTCTGGACTTATCTCTGGGTTTACGGGGGCCACGGGGTTAGTCTTTAATCATTTTTATTATCGAATGGGAATTACCAAAGAGCAGATCGTAGCAACACGTGCAGCCAACGATATCCTTATTCATGCTTTAAAAATCTTCCTCTACTTCTTCTTTGGCCTTCTCTCCTCTCACTCTGCTGTGGCTGGCTTTACGGTTGCCTTGGCAGCTGTCCTCTCTTCCTACTTGGTAAAATATATCCTCCCCTTTCTTAATGAAAGGCTCTTTAAAAAAATTGGCTATGGTATGACCGTAGCTGCCGGAATTTTTATGTTTATGACCGCAACTCATAACATTATGCAGCAAAACAAAATTTCTCTTAAGATTGAATATTCCTGGCAAAAAAAAAAGCTTAACCTTTTTTGGAAGAACCATATCATTCCCATAGTGGATTTTACATAAAGGTTTTCAACCAAACATAACTACCCACTATTGCTAGAACCATTGCCCCTATGGCCTATTGGGATTAAACTAGAAAAGAATAAAGCATTCGACTCTGAAACAAAAGCCACGTTTTATTTGTCCATGAGAAGAGATATACCATGACAGTCTATACCATCTGCTATGACTTACACGACTCTGAAGGCCAAGAAAAATACCATATGCTGGAAAATGCCTTAAAGAAAATTCCGCATAATGGGCTCATTAGGGCCTTAAGCTCAACTTTCTTTCTAGATACCCACCTGAGTGCCCAGGAAGTTGAGGATTTTCTTAAAAAATCGACCCAGTATGGCGGAAATATTATTATTATTCCACTCACAAGCTCGCATAATAATGTTAAAATTGAAGGAAACCATAGAGAAAAGGTTTTTGACTGGCTTTATAGCGGAAAAAGAAACTGGTAAAAAACCTTCTTCTATTATTAAAAACGGACTTCTCGATAAAGAACACCTTTTCCTTCTGAACGCCCTACGACAGAGAAAACGGAACAACAGTTCTAGAACACGAGATCAAAAAATTCGTCCCTTTTCTGAGAAAAACGTAGTGGTAGCGACAACATACCCAGCGTTCTTAGCAGAGGAAGGATCAGTTCCCTCTTTAACTTTCCTATTGAAAAATAATAACAAAAATCTCTACCCCTCTACTAAAATCCCCGCGCGTGCGGGGAATACGCACCAGACGCTATCGTTTATACGCAGTTTTACGGTTCATCCCCGCGCGTGCGGGGAATACAATTATGTACTATACTATACAAATAATGCGCCCGGTTCATCGCCGCGCGTGCGGGGAATACACGGCTTGGTCCCAATTGGCGGTGGGGGGCACCGGGAATACCCCGCGCGTGCGGGGAATACCTGAATGCTATGTTCAGGGGGCAGGAGTTTGCCGGGAATACCCCGCGCGTGCGGGGAATACGGTCTGCCCCATTGAAGATCCGATAATCCACCTGGGAATACCCCGCGCGTGCGGGGAATACTTCAGTTCTGTATTTAGGTCTAGAATAGTGTTCGGGAATACCCCGCGCGTGCGGGGAATACTCTTAGTGTAAATTATTGATTAAGCATCATTATTTTACTGTCAAAGAATCTACCGAATAGGATTAGCTTTACCAGACTGTCTAGCAGGCTGTCGAGAGGACTGCTTCATCATCGGCCCAGGCTCCGCTGGAAGAGCTGCCTCCTTCCCAAAAGCCACAAGACGAAAATGATCAAAATCAACAGGAACCCTGCGATTTTGGCCGCATGTATCAAACTCAAAACCCGCATCATTAGCGGCAGTCCAGGCCATAACGGCATTTCCCTCTTCAATGTAGGAACAAACTTGCTGCCAGATCATCTCCCTGACCCGTTGTCCATACGCCCCAATGTAAACCCCCGCACGTACCTCTAAAAGCCATACGGCTAAGCGCCCCCTTAAACGCGGGGGGGCATTTTCAACCACGATGACCAACATCACCCAACCCTTTTGGATCCTCAAAGGCAATTGGCATCGCTTCATCGGGCACTTCTGGCATCTCACCTCCCCCAGCAGCCAGAACCTCACCAATCAATGGAATAAGACGAGATAAAATATTTGATCGCCGAAAAGCATCTCGACACTGGCGGCGAACAGCTGAGACCGCATCTGTAATAGGCGCTCCATTAAGCAGTTGACCCCTCTGCACACAGCCCGCAACACGGAAGGCCTCTGGCACTACCGTTTCAAATTTTACAATATCAGCAATATCGTAGACAAAGCTTTGTGGTTTACCTGTGTGTAAAAAACCAATAGCCGGCGCATACCCAGCTGCAAGAATAGCGGCTTCTGTAATGCCATATAACGCTGCCGTTGCCGCAGACAAGCAACGATTAACCAAATCAGCCGTTTCCCACTGATGAGGATCATAATTGCGTCCATCCCATTTTACCCCATAGGTTTGGGCCATTATCCGATATGTTTCGCGCACGCGTGCCCCTTCTATTCCACGCAACTGCTCAACAGAGCGGCGTTCTGGTGCATCCTCTCCAAAACGGAGCGCATACATTTTACGAACAACATTCAACCGTGCCGTATCATCCAAAGCCAAACGTGCCTGATACAATAGACGATCAGAACGGGCCCCTCCAGGCTGGCCCGTTGCATATAACCTTACACCAGCCTCCCCCACCCAGATCAGTAAAGTACCCGCCCGGGCAGCCAACGCCACAGCCATATGGCTGACCCGTGTGCCAGGCTCAAGCATTAAACAGGCCAATCCCCCTATGGGAATATGCATGCGTACCCCGTTTTGATCAACAAGAACAAACGCACCATCAAGCACATCAAGCTGGCCTTTTTCAACAAAAAGGATAGAGGAACGTTCCTTTAAAGGTATGGGCCGTGGAGGGGGCAGACCAGGAAGAGAACTAGACACTGCAAAACCTTAAATTGCACGGCGAATCAACATAAGCCCACACCCAAAGGCCCGAGCACGCCCAAAACCTTTTAGCAAAGAAGGTACAAAAATTTCTGGATCAGTCACAGTAAGTTCACCATTCAAATCCATAACCCCAAACGTTGCATAATTTCCTACATCAGGGCGGAGCACACGCAAAACATCATATGCTTTTACCTTTAAGTTTTGAAATAAAAAGCCAGACGTGCTTCCTCGCCGTTGCAGCCACTCTTCAGCAGCCTTACAAAGAAGGCCTGGGCGTTTCTCTGTTCGTTCCGATTTAGAAATATGATATAAAGCATCCATAACAACATCATGGCGCCGGCTTCTTTTATGATCAGGCGTTTTTCGATCTATTGTAGCATTCACACGAAGCAGAAAATTCAAACGGTCGTCTTTTTGTACGGCCGGTGAGAAAGGCTTGGTTTGAATTCTAAAAAGATTATGCTGATCCACCGGCTCACGGGCTGACAATACAATAAATTCCCCCTTTTCAACTTGCCTCCATAAAAAATCACGCTCACGCTCAGGATCATCACCAAACAGCGTCCACAAGAGATGATGAGCTGCTCGATGTTGCCCGCTTTTGCCGTTTGGTAATAACAGGCAAGCCAAGGCCCTAACAGATGCCTCTTTACGAAGAATAATACGGGACAAAAAAGCGTGACTCATTGCGAATGACCTTTCGTGCGAACCGCTAACAGCGCTTCTTCGCGCACCCCAAACTGCCAACGACTTCTGGAAAGGGGAAAGTCACGACGCTTTTCTCGACGAAGAAGATAACCCTCTCCCCCTTGAGTGGCTACATCGGCTGCATCCATAGTAATGAGCAATTCCTTATTATGTGCAACTTTAGAAAATAGGTCTCGAAATGATTTTCTTTTCTGCTGACTCCCTGCTTGCGGCTTATTTTCATCCGTCAGATGCTTTTCTCGTTGGTTAGCTTTGCTCTCCTCTACCGGTAGACTCACAGAAGATTTTTTTGTGCCTAAATAAGCTTCGGGGCCTTCTTCATGGCGTTTTATAAGAGCTTCTGTAACCGTTGAGGCTTCCTGAATCTGCGGGGCTAATGGTAATGCCAGTGGACACGATCGCCGCCCAAGTGAAAGCATAAAAACGGGCTGAAGCATGGCCTGTTTTAGACGATCCAAAGACCAACGCGCTGAAGGATTACGCAACCACAAAGCACCTATATGCCAGACCCCCATACGATAATCACGTTCAGAAAGAACTGTAACTGGCTCCTTAGCAGACGACAAAAGCTCTTCTCTACGGGTAGCAAATTTTTGTTTTTTAGAAGTTGGGACAGCCTGTGCGGTATGGTAATCAATTATCATAGAGCCTGATGCATAACATAAGACCCCAACACCATACTCACGAGCCAGATGGGTATGAGCTTCTTCATCCTCTCTGATAATGCCAAGGCTTGCTGCAACAAGGCCCAATACGGCAGAGAGAGCAGGCCGATCCCTTCCCTCGCGCCGTTCTCCTATGGAAAGATCACCAAACGAGGCTATAGGGGCCACCATCGCAAATGTAAGAAATTGCTCCATGGGCCAACTCAAGCACAACAAAATTTAACAATTTCAGCCAATGTCTTACTCTCTTTGTTCCCCAATTCAAGTTCACAGTCCTCAGTATACCCTGGCCCGTAAACACGGGTAAGCTCACTACGAAACTTTTTCAAGGCTGTAATCGAATCCTTCATTAAGTCTTCCCCAATGACTGGTTTCACAAAAGAGCCCGCCAGTGTTCTTGGCTGCTGATCACCTTTTTCTGCGAGGATATAGCCAGCCCGTGCCAAAGCGGCAAAGCTATTTTGCTTACCAGAGGGAGAAACCGTAGCAGCAGCTTCCACCAAAGCCCCAAGAGCTGCTGACATAATGCCACTTTCACCTTCCTCTTGGCTTCCAAGATTTTCCTTAAAAAGATGGCGATTAACGCAAAGATAAAGGTAAAAAACTCCTGATCCGAAACCTGCGTCTCCTATAAAGCCAGCGCCGGTATCCTCTTCTGTCTTTTTAAGATCGTCAATAGCTGTATAAAAGTCATCCTCTGGAGTCACACGGTGTGTAGTAATAGCATGGGCCACTTGTGCTGCGGCTTCACGATTCCAACTAGGATCGCTTGCAAACATACGACCAAATAAACCAATATCTGCCGCCGTATCGGCTTTGCAAAGCAGGGTTTCCTTTTCCTTCATGGGGTCAATCTTTGCATCTGAAAGCATACGCTCAGCGAATGCGAAGGCTGCTTCACGCTCTTTAGGAGAAATAAAGGCCAGCTGATCTATAGCGGTTGGATCTTTATCTTTTTCTGCTTTGACTTTTCCATAGACGCTCGCTATTTTTCGGGCAATTTCAATAGCTTTGGTCTCTTCCACCCCTTTTTGAAGGAGATGTTGTTGAATTTCCCTCCCAAACCGTTGGGTACGAACACCCATATGGTCTTCCAGCGCATTTTTAAAAATATCTGAACTCCGCCAGGCCCGCTTAAGAGATTGAGAAGAAATACGCTGGCGGGTTACACCCCCCACCACGGCTGTTTTAGGATTTCCCGCATCATCACGGTTTACATTAGATGGTGGATAAAAAGTTAACAGATGCAATTGTAAAAAACGACTCACTCTTTTATTCCTTTTCAATTTCGTTAGTGGGTCCTTCTGGCTCATCATCCTCGCCTAACTTCCCAGCATCCCAGTATTGAAACACCCACTTAATGCGTATATCTTCTGCCCGCTTGTTATAATATTCCCGTTGAGATTGGCTACACTCATCACTTTTCGGCCAATAGAAAACACCTTCAATCAAGTCTGCAATATTTACTTTATTACCCATTAATTTTACCAGCCGTCGGAAGCCGCGCAGACACTCCTCAAGGCTTTCTGCCCTCAACAATCGGCTGAAACGTATCGGCTTACAGAGCGCTGTACTCTCATCTCCCCCTTTTTCTGGGCCTATACGCCTTGCTACAGACTTCTCTGTATCCTTTTCTCGGACAAGGGCCAAAACCCCACAAACCAATGCCAAGCGAAGGATTTGATTTTTTAAAATCGTGTTATCAACGGCAGAGTCCTGACAATAAGACTGGATTAAATTCTGCACGAAAGGTTCAAGCAAAAGTTCAGGAATAGAATGACATCGCCTTAATTGAGCCAGTGCCCCCTTATTCCCCTTTTTCCCTCGCTCTGGGTCAGGTTGAAGCACTTGCCACCATGACTGAGCCAGCTTGACTATATCAGCGCTATGTTTTTTATCGGGGCTATGTTTTTTAGACTGTCCGTTCACTGGAGTTTACTTCCTTTCAGAACGCTCTCGTAAGGGGAGCTCCAAAGCCTGAGCAAGGGCACGACCTTCTTTCCCAGAACACGCCAAAAACGCCAAGAGCTGACGGCGACATCTTGCAATACGCTCAGCATGCCCAATACTCGTTTCTGGTCCAAGGAGGACGGTTCTATCAAAACCACTTATCACGGCATTTTTTAGAGTTTTAAGCCATGCCATCCTAAAGAAAACATCATCCTCTGCTTCACCAACCTTATTAAGAAGTTCAAAAAACTGACCTTCTGTATTGGAAATGAAGAAATGCTGTAAATTTGAAAACACGCTTTTATCAAACAATACGTTTTTTTTATCAAACAACGATACGTTTTTTTTATCAAACAAGGCATTTTTTACGGCGTCTGTTAGCTTCCTCCACACTTGATTTACCCCATCAATGCAACAGCGTGCAAAATGATCTATCCGTTCTCGCAGTTCCTCATCAGCAGCACCTGGCAAGGGCATTTCACTTTCTACAAAACTGCGTGCTTTCATACTATCCATGTCATAACCCGCAGCTAATAAGCGCCCCTTCCGCGTAAGCCCACAATCCACGGCACGCGTACTATGCCATTGGGCAACCATACTGGCAGGTAAACGATTGCCATCTCTGGTACTGACTACCAACCCAACCCAATGGCGGTAATGAATACCCCCCGGCTGAGGATGAAGACTTAACCATTCAGCACCATCTTTTTGCCTATAGGCTGGTGTTAAGGGATGGACCACAACGCCAGGGCTATACTCCTCACCAATCCAGCCTGCGTAATCAGGCCCGTGCGGCCTTTGCCTCCACCCTGTCACCAAAACATTCTCTTTTTGCTCTGTGAGATCGCAATAGCCTTCCTCTACAGCGGTAAATTCCAGCCTGATCCGCCGAGGCATTCCCCACCAACATTGTAGAGTATCCGCATTCTCACCAGGGCGAACCTTGTCTTTCTCTTTTCCTGAGAGAAGAGTTGGCGCCAGCCAGGGGAAAACAGTTTCCATATTTTTCTCAGTAACGCGTTTACCACAAGGCGTATTGGCCCATAAAATCTGCCATAAAGACGCATTCTCCTGAGGAAGAACCAAAGTTACTAAAGGCCCTCCTCCTCTCAGGCCCGTCTTATTGCCCTGCCCACCGGAAGGTGCCCAGGACTGTAAGGCAAAAAGCGCCATCGCTGCCGCAGGACGCCCTAATTGAGCAACTTGATCCCTGTGTACGAAAAGATCCTTATTCTGCTTGATCGTGCTTTCCCCTGGCGCATTAATCAGCAGCCTCTCTATCGGCTGAAGATCAGCCTCAAGCTCTGAATAATCCTGTAAAAACCGTGGGCCTGGCCCATCCAGAAAAAAGGCTTTGGCTATAGGATCATAGGCCTCGTCCAATCTTGCTACGCTGGGAGGCTCTTCCCATAAATCTAACCACTCATCATGATCGTCTGGAGAAAATGCCGTTGCCAATAAACCAATCAGGAACTCATAAGAGGCAATTTGAAAATCTGCTCTGGGCCATTCAACATCCATAATAGGGTCATCAGAATAGGCCTCTACCACCTCGGCGGGCCTGATCGTAGACAATATTCCAGATTTTCGCCGAACGGGCAACCATGCCTGATGGATGAGATTAAACCAAGAGTCTTGCATTTCTACATCGCCACCTTATGACCAGGCTATTTTCTCTAACATGTTCTCTTTATAAGCAGGCTTTTTTGTGAAGAATAGGCCACGTTTAACCTTTACACAATCCATTTTTTACAAATCCGTAATGTATTAAATTCACTTTCTAATTTACGGAGGAGAACTCCAACCCAAAGAGGAGCGGATCATACCCAATTCTGACATCTCTGCCTTTGCTATCCTGTCCAAAACCGTACCATCCAGCACTATCTTGCAATAAAACCAGGAGCAGAATTTTGCCTTCTGCCTTCCGCTCCCAACGAGTCCAACTTTGGCGAGCCTCTTCTACAGCCCTTTCCATTCCCGGTGGTGGAAGCGTTTTTGCAAGCCAGCGCTGCCGAATAGAAACCTCTGATAAGGCCCAGGCCTGCCACCAATCCTGCTTATGATGGCCATGAAAGGAAGTTTCTTCCCGCACTGCCCACGGCATAACACGCCCTTCTTGAACAAAAGCTAACCGCAGGGTCACGTATTCCTCATCCTGTAGCCGGGTTGGCGTGCGGATCTCATGACCCCATGATGCCGTATCAAGCTCGTAACCACTCTCAAACGTTAAGACATTGCTGCGACCCACATGTTGCTTTGCCTTAGCCCTTCCTTCGGCTCGAAAGCTTTCTTCTTTAAGACCATTCGGAATAGCGCCTTCGGATTGGCTATCTCCTACTTGTTCAATCAACTCTCTGATATCTTCAGGAACAGTCAATCGATGATGGTGAAAAAGAGCACGGGCCGTACGCCATAGCATGGCCGTATCGGCATAAACCGCAGCGGTACCTGGCAACACCTTTCTCACCCAATTTTTATCTGGATCCGCCACAGGGGGAGGAGAAACTACAAACAACTCCTCCCTATCAATGGGGCGGTTGCGGCGGTCATGCCTGCGTAATCGGCCAGCACGCTGGATGATTAAATCCATGGGTGCCAGATCGGTGCATAATACATCAAAATCCAGGTCCAGGCTTTGCTCAATAACCTGTGAAGCAATTAACACGCCCGCCCGTTCCTCACCTGTGCTCTCTTTTCCAAAGTGCGCCAGAATAGTACGCTCAATGGCAAGCCTGTCTTTCATGGCGAAGCGGGCATGAAAGACCAAAACCTTGACCCCTTGTTCATTAAAACGCCGGGCTGTGCTGATCACATCATCAACCGTATTACGGATCCACCCAATAGCCGCCCCCGTTTTGGCCAGAGTTCCGAGTTTTTCTTCAGCACTTTCAGGACTATCCATCCGCTGCACTGCAATTGTGCGCGAAAGCCCCGCGCGCGGGGTGCAAGGCACTTCTTCAATGCCCGAAGAGCTGGCTATAGTCACTAACGGATAAGCATGGGAGGAAACCACCCCTCCTCCGTCTAACCCCAGCCCGCGACAAAAGGCCTTAACCAGATCTTGCCTGGTTTTTTGGGTGAGTGTTGCTGACAACAAAATGGCAGACCCCCCCATTGCCGCATGAAAATGCAACAAAGCCGCCATTTCTTCTCCCATATAAGGATCAAAAGCGTGGCATTCATCGACGATAAGAATTTTCCTGGCAAGCCCCCCTTGCCGGATTGTGGCAAACCGTACGGGCAGAACCGCCAATAAGGCCTGGTCTATCGTGCCAACACCCACCTGAGCTAAAAGCGCGCGCCTGTTTTCACTTCCTAACCATTCGGCGCACAAAGCCTCTGCGGTTCCGACACTATCCTCATCACCTTCATCATAAACTGGCAGATTATCTCTTTTTTCCGGCTCAATGGCAGCGATAAAACGGTCATCAAGTTTGGCACGGCCATGGGCAAGGGCAATCGACGGCTGGGCAGAAGAAGAAAATAAACGCCGATAAGCCCCAGCAAGTCGATCGTACATGGCGTTGGCAGTAGCCATTGTTGGCAAGGCTACAAACACACCTTCACCCCGCCCCATAGCCATAAGCCTATGAGTGGCTGTAAGGGCAGCCTCGGTTTTTCCACTGCCTGTCATATCTTCTACAATTATCAATGTTGGGCTTTTAGGAAGTTCCACCGTCTCAAGCACTTTCTGCACGGGAGAAAGATGAGAAATATGACTAAACAACCCTTTAACACCGTGAAAAGGAGCAATATCACAAGGGGCTAAACCGGCTTTCTGGATAGCGATCCGGGCCTGGGGAAGAGCATGGTTTTGATAATATGTTTTTGGAGTGATGACATCTTGAGGAGTAACATAGGAGAACCACTCCTGACGAGAGCCAATCCAATCGGCCAGCACCGTAATGGCTGCAAGCTGCCATTGCATTTGCCGAAATTCTTTCTTCAGTGGTAAAGGTAAGGGGGATGGCTGGAATACAGCCCATAACTGGGATATAAATATTTCTGCGTGAGCCAGAATATTTTTCTCAACGATAACCTTATCGTCAGAAACAGGTTTCCCATGGTGCCCCGCTATGCCGCTTAAAACTTTCTGCTTTTCAGTAATCTTCCAGGACTTCCCTTGGGCATTTTCAACAAAAAATCCAGCAAGGGTTGGCCCATGACAGAGCGAGTTTAAAATTGCCTTACTCACCTCATCATGACGGCAAGAGGTGATCATAACACGCCCACCCGCCATAACCGCACCGGGTATGTCTTGGGAAGGAGATAACGGCCCTAAAATAGTGCCAGGCCAGCATTCTGGCACCTTTGCCTGAAAATGGGGTGATAATTTCCCAATATCGTGCAGGGCTACAAGAAAACCAAGTTGAGAAGGCTCTAAAAGGCTGCTTTTCTCTTCCGCCAACAAAACAGCTACGGCAGCAACATCTAAAACATGCGCCATAAGGGGATGCATAACAGCCTTTTCTTCCCCTTCTTCCTTATCCGCAGGCCTGGCTTTACCCCAAAACCATTCTATACCGCCAAGAGTGTGCTCCATGATAACCCCTTATTACATAGGGAAAATCCGATTATGCAAACGATGTATCAAACACAGAGGCCGATAACTCCTTATACATAAGGAGAAATCCCCATAGTCAGGAATAAACTCTTCCCCCCTATTCCTGCCTTTCGTCTATAACGCCTTTCACCGTCCCTTATGAAATCTGCAAAGGAGAGCAAGGATTCGAGCTTAAAGAATATCCCCACATCGCTTGCGTCTTTTATTGACAAGATTCTAGATTTTATTCCCCTTCTGAAATATTTTTCTTGGGGAAGTTTATTGTTCTTTCGCTCCCCAATCCCTTATAATCCAGTCACTGATAACTCTAGCCACTTACGGTTTTGATGTATCATCGTAGTTTACACCCAAAAAGCCGCAAACAGAAAGGGAAAATAATTTTTATTAGGTGAGCAAGTTGTATGCTTCAGCCTTTAAAAGTGCGTTTTGAGCAAAAAATGTGTAGTCTGTCTGATCACCGAAAATGATCCTATCTGTAATCCTTATATCTGCATAACTTCCAAAAACGCTCACCATAACAGGTTTATCATCATATGGGCTTGAGAAAGTTTACTTACTGGATATGAGGATGAGCGTTTAAATTGTTAATCTTGCTAAAACTCCGGATTTGCTAAAACTCGCCAAGAATAAGATCAGCACAAAACCCAAATCAGGCTTTTTAGACATTGAACTCCTCATGAGCCGGTATCGAACGGGACAAATGCCCTTTTCATAAGGGGTTTTATTTTGGGCACATGTATATCTAGCGTTTCTACTCTTAAGCCAACCGTTTTATTTTTCCTCAACATCATCACTAACAGAATTGCATAAGAGCAGCCCCACCCATAGCCTTGCCTTGCAAGCAGCACTTAGGGGCAATACCATAAGAGCCCTTTTTTTATGATATGCAAGGAAGGGTGTGCTACACTTTTCCTTGCAGGTTTATTCCCAGTGCTTCGACGTTTTAGACAAGAAATTGAATACAAAAATCCAAAGCTCGACGAGACAAAATCTTGTTATCAATTAAGTCATAGTACATAGGTTTCAAAGTTCATTGCTTGTCTTCTTCAAAGGAGGAATTGAGCGTATTTGAGGATAATAATAATACAATGCACAGCAAGACCCGAGAAAGAACAAGACCATAGAGAGAGAACAACAAAGTCAATTCATGACAGAATATAAGCAAGCATCTGCTTTGCTATTAGACCTGTCCTCTCTTGACGAATAATAAAACATTCTAAAAAATTCTCAATCGGGTAAAAACTCTCTTACCCCAATGCGAGGCCTCCTTATGATAGCTTTTTCGGCTTTAACGGGTACTGGGATAAAAATTTTCTACCGGCTGTTAGAAAGAGAGATATGGAACAAGCGTATCCCTACTGGTAAGTCAAACCGGTGGTTTGATGAAATGCTCGCCCAACGTACTTCCCCCCTTATTGAAGGAAAACATTTTTTTATGAAAAATAGCCTCCCATACTAGAGAAGCTATAACACAAACTGACTGGGCGCTGCCGTAATGAATGGATTTTTAAACACCCATGAAGCCCCCCCTCAACAAAACATGAAGATAACCCTTAATCTTTAGGCACAGAATAACGAAAAGGCTGGTGAATGATCGTCTGTCCAGCTTTCGTAAATGCCAGGAACTGCTAGATGGATCATTGCCCTACATTGAGAGCAGAACCCCGTATCGGGGCACTCTCAAGAGCTTTTTTGGTATCTAGGGTTTTAGGAAGATCAATAAAAGTATAACTCACTGATCATCTTTGATAATCTATCGTTCCATCCCCAGCCAGCCCCCAGATTTTTTACCTGAACCCATGGGAGTGGTCATTTTCCATTCCCCTGTCCAATAAGGCGCTGGCCGCAATGATCTATCCTTTTAAGCCATTATCCACCCACTCAAAGGGGAGAATCTCTTAAAAGGTTAATCTCTTAGACAAAATTGGTTATTAACATCGCCCGTCACGATAATCTTGCTGTAATGCGGCAGGCTGCCCTCCTCTGGAGAAAATAATGGCCCAAAAAGCCTTCTCCCTCAATATCTGATGAAAAACTGCTCACCAGGGTCAGCATAGTCTTGCTCTCATTTCATCATTAATACGTAGCTAAAACATGAGCGAAAGAACCAGCCAGAAAATTCTTAACCTAAAAAGGAATGCAGGCCAAAAATTGGGTTATCGCTAGAAAAACTATTCTATATAAACCATTTATGAAATTAGACCATAACCGTTTATTGAAAAACCGACGTTTTATTGAAGAAATAAACATCCCATCTGAGTCCCCTATTCTCTCCGAGGGTATGTTGGTCAGCAAATTTCTATGGGAAACTCTGTTATTAACCCTTCTGCCTACGGGACATAAACTCAATGCAGAATTCTATGTCAGCAGTACCTCTATTGGGGTTATCAAAGAGAGAAATCCTGTTCTTCTGCGCTATGCGGCCTATCCCTACCAAAAATTTGGTTTGTATCATGGAATAGTAACAGATAGGTTTCTCAACATCTGCCTTTTTCCATGATAGGGCCTCCATCGTGTAATATAGAAGTTTTTCCTTATATAGCTCAGAGCAATTTAAAATTTTTTACAAGACAGTCTTATTTAAAAGCAACATCTGTTAGCAATTTAGAGGATTTACCCTAATGTTCTAACAGTCAGATCTTTCTTTAAAAATCCAAACCCAATGTAAAAGAAATCCTTTATGTTTTTTTTCAAAAAACTACCCTACTTACAAATACTCTCTCTATCTCTCCTTACCTCTTTGCCCTTAACATCCCTCAAAGCCGCTGACACTCCTATTTCAGAAAGTGTAATCCAGGAAGCGGGAAATGAGATTTCTGCTCATATGCAAGAAGGTGGTATGATATTAACGTCGCAAAAAGTCAAGGAATGCTACGACCATAGCAAAACCGATAGCACCCTAACCCAAAAATGTATTTTGGAAGATATGACCATTCGGACCATCGACCACGATTGGCAAGCCCACATGAAACAGGAAACTGGAAAAGATTGGAAACCGGATAGTTCTTTTTTGTCGAACGAAGCGCAGATGCAAAAGAGATAAGGAGTATATTTTACCCCTGATTGGCAACCCTCAAAACATTAACAAAATTTATGGCAAAGCAACCGTAAAAGTGATTGAGATAATGATTAAAAACCAAAAATAACACTCTCTTTCAGAAAGATTATGAAAGGGATTACAAAAGGAAAATAGAAAAGCTCAGACTATAAAGACAAAGCCATATTGTTTCCCTATAAAGCTAAGTCTGGTAGGAGTTTTTTGAGCATAATCTCCCCTATCTGTAGCTGCCCCTAACACCAAAGCCATTCCTATCATAAGTAAAAAGTAAGGCTGCCCCCTCTGTTCATAGGAAAATAAAAGGAAATGCTTACCAAGACAACCTTATAACCAACCCTACAGTGCCCAGGAAAAATCTCCTACCATTTGAACCTCTCCGAGAAACAGTAGGAAGATAACCTTTCCTGGGCGATTATATCTTGACCATAAGAGATAGCTCCTCCGTAAACCACAAAGCCAGTCAACCTACTGAAGATAGACCTTTTCTAAAGGCCCATTTCATGAGAGTTTTACCGTTGAGCGGTACAGTTTTTGGGCCTACAATCACTAAAAAACTATGAAAAAGATGCCAGGCTATTTTTCATGACTTACAGAAACCCTACTCTCTTGCCCTACTTTCTTGAATGTACCTAATAGTTTTCTATACCCGGTATGTGGAGCAAAATCTTTTTGCCGTCTAGGCCTACAGAGAACTTAATAGCAGTATAGAGATATTTCTTTATTGCAAGAGTGGGACCTTCGCCTTCAATTTTTGTCCTTGTTGCAGTTGAAAAATTGGAAAGTTGGGTTTAGCGACCAGGTTTTGTCGAAAAGAAAAAAAGAAGAGAGATTTATAACGAGATTTTAATAAAAATTTTCCAGCATCGAGATCGATGAGTTTACTACGGCATGAAGTGGCACTCCCTAAAAGACAGGCCAGACTCTGTTATCACTTATCAATGGAATCCCAAACAGCAATTAAGGGGCCTTTTTGTAAGGCCTCCTTATCTTTGCCAGGAAAAATACAGGATTGTCTCTTACCAAGAGTTCCCATTATTATCCCCCCCCTTAGACAATTGGAATGAATATGATGAACCGCCTTTAAGCTCACTCTTCTGAGAAGATCATGCCGAAGAACTCGCTAGCATCAATACCATTCTTGCTGGCACTGATGGTGCCCCTTTTAGAGAAATATCCATGGGCCCTAAAATACAGAGACTTATTTAAAGATAAGGCATGATTCTTTAACTCTCCCTATTGATAATGTCCCTCTCTCTATAAGCCCTAACCCAGCAGTTGAGATCTCCCCACGTGCGAGAAACACTACCCATTGGAATAATAATGTATTTGATAGCAGCCTAGTTCATCCCCGTGCGTGCAGGGCGCACTTTCATGGATAGTTTTTTCCGGTCTATTGCAAGCTTTTCATCCCCACGCGTGCAAAAAACACTGAGTCAAAGTTTGGCAAAATAATAGTGCCCCGCTCCAAACTTAATACTGGCCCCTTTCTCCCCCATTACCGCCATAATGGCTATCTAGCAGGTAAACAATCCGTAGTACTTCTACGATTGCACCATACTTATCTAAATATAAAGAGAATCTGGACTAATAAACCTTTGGAAACCACCATATTTTTTAAGGATTTGAACAAAATAGAACGCTCAAAATACCACAAACTGGCGAAAGGGATTTCCACCGACTCTATGTATTCTGATGTGTAAGGCTGTATAAAATACTATATATTTCTTAAATAGCGACATGAATTTTAAACACCTTCAAATATGATGATACATCACATAATTTCATATTTTATGAGGGATTTCTATGGGTTGTATCTCTTCAAGACAGCTTAGTGTTCGTAAGAGAGAAAGCCTCAAAGATGGTGTACAGCGTCAAAAAACTAAAAAAGGCAACATGCAAGCGTGCCTGTTATTTGTGCTGCGATAATCGCTGGCCTTTTATCCACAGTCTTTTGACCAATAGGGCACACTAATCTGTTAGTTTGCTCTATATTCAGACCATTTTTCAGATAAGCATCAACAAAACGCCTGCGCTTATAGTCTGAGCCAATCATCCCAATAAAATCCAAATCTGGTGTTAAGAGTGCCTTTTCTATTAAAAGACTATCGAGTTGATGGCTGTGGGTCATAACCAATAAAGCCGTTTTTGTGTGATAAGAGCCTATGTAGGCCTCCTGATCATCAGTAATAATCATTTCACAATTCGATGGAAGAATATAATTCTTCGGCAATTTGCTGGCAATCTGATCGAACCATAACACTTTAACAGGAAGAAAACCCAACATGGAAACAACCGCTTGACCAATATGACCCATACCAAAAAGTAAAATATACGGCATATTTCCATTGGTTTTTTGTTCAGCTTCTTCCAATTTTTTGACTACACTCTCATCGAGACTATACAATCCAAGCTGAACACTCCCGCCACAACATTGAATATTTCCTTTGCCTAAAACCACATTATAGGTATTTGTTTTCATAGAGAAACGACTATTACCCAAAAACGGGAAAAGCTTTAATTGGTTACGCGCAAACTGTATAGCATCCCATTCCAGGCTACCGCCGCCTATTGTCCCGTATGATCTTGAAGCCGTTACCAACATGGTGGCACCAACCTCACACGGGGCAGAGCCTTTCACATTTTCAACAATAATGACAAGACAACTCTCATCCGTTTTTAAAATATGACCTGCATATTCTGACAAAGAGTGCATCACCATAATCGTCACCTTCTTTCGGTCTGCAGTGCTTTGAGATGATAAACAGCCTTTAAAATTTCCTCTGCTGTTGCCGGTGCGTTCAAATCCGGAAGGGTTTTGTAATGATCAAGACTCGCTATAGCATCTGAAATAGCCTGAAAAACCGCTACACCATGCACCAAAGGGGGTTCTCCAACAGCTTTTGAATGAAAAATAGTATGTTCCTGATTGGGGCTGTTTTCCAACAAGGTTACATTCATGATCTCTGGACAATCTCCGAAAGCTGGGATCTTATACGTACTTGGCGCATGGGTCAGCAACTGCCCCGAAGGAGCATAGACCAACTCTTCAGTGGTCAACCATCCCATACCTTGAATAAAACCACCTTCAATTTGACCAATATCTAATGCAGGATTAAGAGAAAGCCCAGCATCATGCAAGATATCAACCTGTTTAACCTTACTTTGCCCCGTAAGAATATTAACCTCCACTTCTGCACATGCCGCACCATAGGCAAAATAGTAAAAAGGTCTGCCGCGGCCCGTTGTTATATCCCATGAAATTTTTGGTGTTTTGTAAAACCCAGATGAAGAAAGGGAAATACGGGCCATATAAGCTTGTTTCACCAGCTCTTTAAACAAAATATGATGGTGCTCACAAGAAACAACACCCTCAGAAAATGATATTGTTTCAGCACTGACCTTCCACTGGGAAGCAATAAAATCTGTAAGTCGTTTTTTAATTTTACTGACTGCATCCATCACAGCCATGCCATTCATATCCGCCCCACTCGACGCAGCGGTAGCTGATGTATTGGGCACCTTATCTGTCACGGTTGCAGAAATTTTTACCTGGTCACTTTCAATACCCAAAACTCTCGCAGCAACCTGCAGCATTTTGGTATGCAAACCTTGTCCCATTTCGGTACCACCATGATTAATCAATACCGATCCATCGGTATATAGATGTGCCAACGCCCCGGCCTGATTGAGATGGGTTGCCGTAAATGAAATGCCAAATTTAACAGGCGTTAAGGCAATACCTCTGCGCATAAATCCATGTGTATTTTCAGCATGAATTTTCTGGCGCCGTTCTCTGTATTGGCAAGAAATCTCCAACTGTTCGACAAGCATGGCTATAATCGAATCTTCTACAGTCATATGATAAGGTGTAAGCTGTTTTTGGCTGGTATCGTAAAAATTTCTTTTACGCACATCAAGAGGATCAAGACCCGTAGCATAGGCAATAGCTTCTATCATTCGCTCAGCAGCAACAATACCTTGCGGTGCACCAAACCCACGAAAAGCTGTGTTAGACGGTGTATTGGTTCTGAAGGGGTGTGAACGCAAACTCACATGCGGGTAATGATAAGCATTATCGGCATGAAAAAGGGCACGATCCACAACAGCAGCAGATAAATCAGCAGACCACCCACATCGCGCCGAAAAATCCATATCAACACCATGAATTTTCCCCGTCTCATCAAAACCAGCTTGATAATTCACGTGAAAATCATGTCGCTTTCCCGTCATTTTCATATCATCATCACGATCAAGACGCAGCTTAACCGCATAACCTGTTTTCATCGCCCCCAACGTGGCTAAACAAGCCGTAATAACTGCCTGACTTTCCTTCCCACCGAAAGCGCCCCCCATGCGACGAACTTCCACAACAATATTATGTGAATATATTCCTAATATATGGGCAATAGCATGTTGGGTTTCAGTGGGGTGTTGGGTAGAAGAAAAAACCTTTACCCTTTCATCTTCAGATATATGAGCATAAGCAATCTGCCCTTCCAGATAAAAATGCTCTTGCCCACCAATGGCAATTTTTCCTGTCAATCTACGAGGAGAGTGTGCAATTGCCTTTGCACTATCTCCCTTTTGCATCCGCATGGTTCGGCACACATAATCGGCTTTTGTTAACAGTGCCTGTTTTTGGGCATCTTCAATGGTTATGACACTATCAAGCGGCTCATAGTCTATCTGTGCATATTGCACTGCCCTACGGGCCTGGTTATGGGTATGCGCAACAACCGCAAATATAGCCTGTCCATGATACATCACCTTGCTTTCTGCCAGCAAAGGTTCATGATCCTGGCCTGTTGCACTTATTTCATTAGCTGCTGGTATATCTTGCGCTGTTAAAACACAAACAACCCCTTCTGCTTCTTTGACCTGTGACAGATCCATAGAGCGAATATAGCCATGGGCACACTTGGAAAGACCAATAGCCATA
This sequence comes from Entomobacter blattae, assembly GCF_014672835.1. Lineage (NCBI taxonomy): Bacteria > Pseudomonadati > Pseudomonadota > Alphaproteobacteria > Acetobacterales > Acetobacteraceae > Entomobacter > Entomobacter blattae. Next base: position 2,377,554 of record NZ_CP060244.1, read on the forward strand.
TGCAAAGTGCCCACTATTTCAGCGAGATCATCAATATAGGAAGCTTCCCCTTTAACATGCAGGGCTGCGCTTTCATGAGGCTGTGCATGATCAGATTGACTGTTTGATGCAGTAAAAGAAGCCACTGATTGATCCATCCCAATCCCTACCTTTTTAACATTACACTTTGTAACATTGCGATTGAATAAGACATGATATGTCAGAGAGGTATCACGGCTCCATCACAGCCCCTTACAGGATCACGCCTGTATCTTCCATATAAAATTGCGCGAGAAGGTTTTTAGCTACCTCCAACCGATACCAACTGCTAGCCCGCACATCACTCAATGGTTTGAAATCCTTATGCAAGGCTTGCTGTGCTGCAAAAAGCTGTTGCTTGCCCCACACCTGACCGCGTAAAGCGCTTTCGGCATGAAGCGCGCGCTTGGGCACAGCTGCCATCCCTCCAAAAGCAAGACGAATATCTTTAATACGTCCTGTCTTGTCCCTATGAAGAGTAAACACACCGGCAAGCGTTGAAATATCTTGTTGCATGCGTTTGGAAATTTTATAGGCGGCCATTTTCGAATGACTTGCAGACAAAGGAATGGAAAGCCCTTCAATAAATTCCCCAGGCTTTCGATCCTGTTGACCATAATCAATAAAATACTCTTCTAAGAGAAGAGTGCGTTTTTCCTGACCACACCTTAAATGTAGTTTAGCACCAAGCGCTATAAAAACAGGAGGCCCATCACCTATAGGCGATGCATTGGCAATATTGCCGCATAAGGTTGCCACACTTCTCACCTGCTCCCCTGCAATTTGATAAAAAAAATCACGTAATGCAGGGAAATAGTCACTTAAAACCGGCAAAGCCTGCTTAAAGGTTACCCCCGCACCCATAAAAAGGGACTGATCCTTTGTTAACGAAATCACTTTAAAATCAGCCACCCTATTAAGGACTATGATATGGACATATTTCTGTAGTTTTTTTGTAATCCACAATCCAACATCGCTGCCTCCTGCAACCAGCAGGGCATCAGGGTGTGTCTGATATAAATGAGCAAAAAAATCACTGTGATAAGGAGCACTAAAACGCCCCTCCACTCCTAAAATTTCTATATTTTGTTTGTCCTCAAGCTGTTGGAGACGTTTTTTTACAGTCTCTTCCATCGCTTGGAAAGAAGAGAGATATTCTTGCGTCAGCTTCTGTTCATAAATTTCTGCCATGGCCTTTTTCATGGGGCTGTAGCCGGTACACCGACATAAATTGCCTGACAAAGCCTGAGACAAACGTTCAACATCATATTTTTTTTCTGTGGCAATATACACCAACATGGACATGATAAACCCAGGGGTACAAAACCCACATTGCGACCCATGATGGTCAATCATGGCCTGCTGTATAATGTGCAGACTGCCATCAGTCTTCTTGACATCTTCAATAGTAAAAATTTGTACGCTATCCAAACTCCCCACAAGGGCAATACAGGCATTAACCGCTTTCCACTGCAAGTCACCTGCATCCGTTTTATGAATGATACACACTGTGCAGGCGCCACAATCACCTTCATTGCAACCTTCCTTACAGCCCGTGCGGCCATAATGAACACGCAACCATTCCAGCAAAGTGAGATGCGGTGTAAACTCCCTAAGTTCACATAACTGTTTCCCCACATAAAAGCGGATAATGTTACGTTCCACCATAATATTCCTTATCCATTACATCTAATAAATATGCTGGCTTTTCGATAGGTTGGCTTTCAATATGATAAGCGGGGCATGATAGGCAGGGAAAAATCAGAGACACATGAAAGAAAAGTCATACCCGCATTTTATTGACGGCAAGCCTGTTTCATTAAACAAACACCAAAAAGGTGTACTATTCAATTGAAAAAAAAAGCTAACCCGTTGCTTTATTGGCAACGTCTCCATGCTTTTATTGTGCTTAGTAAGGAGAGCCAAAATATGGTCAGCTATAAATTGAAATAGTTTTATAAGATTTCTGCAGGTTTATTTTAAGAAAAAAAGCAGATTATCAAAAGTAAAGAGAATGAAGATGAGGAAACAGTCATGAACACTCCATCCTACACCTTATCACCTTCTGCCCACCCGCACCTGCCTGCCTCTCTTGATGAGCTGGAGAAATTAATTGCACGTGACCTAGCTCTAACCAATTACCCTTCACGTGAATGGGTTCTGCCCAAAAATTACAAAGACCAGAATGTCTTGGATGTAGCCATTTTAGGAGGGGGACAATCTGGGTTAACGATTGCGTTTGCCCTGCAGCGCTTACAAATCAATAACATCTGCATTTTTGACAAGGCCTCCCAAGGTGAAGAAGGCCCTTGGACAACCTATGCCCGCATGATCACCTTGCGTACACCTAAACATGTCAAAGGACCAGATTTAGGCTACCCCAATCTCACTCCACAGGCATGGTACGAAGCTAAATATGGCAAGGAAGCCTGGCAGAATCTGGTGCGTATTCCGCGTGAAATCTGGCAAGAATACTTACAATGGTACCGCAAGGTTTTAAACTTACCCGTCAAAAACAACTACATGTGTAAAAACATAGAATGGAAAGATGGAATTATCGCCCTAACCTTTTGCAAGAGTGACAATACTCTTGAGACCATTTACGCTCGAAAAATTGTAATGGCAACCGGGATTGATGGCAATGGAAGCTGGTTTACACCTGAAAATATTAAAAAATCCATTCCACCACAATTTTATGCTCATACGTCTGAGACTATTGACTTTTCCAAACTGAAAGGCAAACGCGTTGGTGTTTTAGGCGCTGGAGCCTCCGCCTTTGATAATGCAGCAACAGCCCTTGAAGAGGGAGCTGCTCAGGTAACCTTGTGCGTCAGGCGTAAAAACATTCCCACTGTTAACCCCTATCGCTGGATGGAACAAACAGGATTTCTAGGGTTTTATTCAACTCTTCCTGATGAAATGCGCTGGCAGTTCATGGATACCATTGTCAGTATGAACCAACCCCCCCCTCAAGATACGTTTTATCGGTGCTCCAAGCATAAAAACTTCAGTTTTCATACAGGCAGTACATGGGATGAATGCCGTATGGACAATGAAGAGATTATTGTCAGCACCCCCCAAGGAGAAATGCGCTTTGATTTTCTGATAGTGGGCACAGGTCTTGCAATTGATTTAAGCCAAAGACCAGAACTTGCGCCCTTTTCATCTTCTATTGCGCTGTGGAAAGATCGTTTTACCCCAGCCAAAGGAGAAGAGAATGAAGCGCTAGGATCATTCCCCTACCTTAGTCGCAATTTTCAATTTCAGGCAAAAAACAGCCAAGACCCTATCGCAAGCCTATTACCCCATATTTATGATTTCACATTCGGCACTTTGGTCAGTATGGGGTTATGGGGTGCTTTTATTAGCGGTTTGCAGTTTGGAGCCACACATATGGCCAATAGCATTGGGCAAAATCTTTTCAATGAGGATAGTGCCCTTTATCTGAATTCCCTTCGCCAATTTAACACTGTAGAACTGCTCGATATGGGCCCACCACCGCAAGAAGAGGTCGCCTGAAGCCATCTGCCATTCAGGAGTGTAAACATATGAATAAACCTGATACACCTCCCTTTCATCAAACTCATGACGCAGCTGATCAAAAACTTGCTGTCAAACAACACAACCCCTCAAAAGAGAGTTACTCTCTTTCATATGCTCTTCGACTAAAAGAAGTCGGACTCTCACCAGACCTATTTGATACACAAAAATTGCATACAAATATGCAGTTACTTGCTGATTATGGTCAAAAAATCTACCAATTTCATGCTTTTTTAAATCTGAAGACAGAGGGAGACACACCATAATGTCAGCCCTTTTATCACATCCTGTCACTCCTTCGTTAACACCAGCCGTTGAAATCGCATGCAACATCAAGAATGGAACCTTACATGTTCAGGATTTTATCGAACATGTGCTGGAAAGTTTGTCTTCAAGAAAACTGGAAAAAACATTTGGTGCTGTTACGTCTATTCTTACTGAAACAGCTCAACAACAAGCAGCAAAAATTGCAGCAGACCTTGCTCATGGCCGTGATCCTGGGCCGTTGGCTGGAGTTCCTTTCGGGGTAAAAGACCTTTTTGATATAGCAGGCAAAACCACAACCGCCGGCTCTCGGTTGTTAGCCAACAATCCTCCCGCAGTAGAACACGCTCATTGTGTTCAGCTGCTTGTTAAGGCTGGGGCCATTCCCGTTGCAACCCTGAACATGGATGAATTTGCCTATGGTTTTATAACCGAAAACACTCATTACGGTACAACACGTAACCCCCATAATATTCATCATTATGCTGGTGGCTCATCTGGCGGGTCGGCAGCTGTTGTTGCCGCAGGGCTTTTACCGTTCAGCCTAGGGTCTGATACAAACGGATCTATCAGAGTACCAGCAGCATTATGTGGAATTTGGGGATTACGTCCTACTTTTGGTCATCTTTCTTTGAAAGGTGTCTACCCATTTGCAAAAAGCCTTGATACCATCGGCCCTCTCTGTAACTCACTTTCTGATTTGTACACTCTTTACCAGATCATGAGTGATACACACCCTTCCAAGCTTAAGGACCTAAGCCAGACGCTCTCTACTGAAGATATTCGGGTTTCACAGTTAGGCGGATGGTTTACAGAAGATGTGCACCCTTTTCTTTTACAAAGAATTGAAGACATGAGCAGCCTGTTCAAAGGCCCCTCCTCCATAGAACTCCCTTATACTGACGAAATACGTGCTGCTGCCTTTTTAATAACAGCTGCAGAAGGAGGCACCCTACATCACGATACTCTGAAAACTCATGCAGATATGTACGACCCAGCCCTTCGTGAACGACTGGCTGCAGGGTGTCTGCAACCTTCAAGCACTTATCTTATGGCACAAAATATTCGCACATGGTTTCGTCATACTTTTGCAAACCTATTTGCAAAGGCAGATGTTCTCATTGCTCCCACATGTAGCGATATTGCCCCACGATTAGATACCCCTTTTGTAACATTACGGGGAAAAGCCATGCCGGCACGCGCTCATCTAGGGCGTTATACACAACCTTTAAGCTTAGGTGGTATGCCCATTCTGGCTGCTCCCCTTCATATACCGACAGGCCAAAATACCCCGCCTCTTCCTTTAGGGATTCAGCTAATAGCCCAACCACACAAGGAAAACCATCTTTTTGCTGTTGCAGACCAACTTCAGAAAATTGGTTTTCTCCACAGTTTTCAAAAAATATAGACAATCAGTCAAAATATAGATAACCAGTAAATGAGATAAAAAAATGGACATCGTAACGCAAAAAGCCATTTTCCCTCAAAACACATATGAGCTTGCAGAACGTATTGTCCAACGCTGCAACATCTTGGCCCATTACCCCTTCAGCGATCTAAAAGAAGAGCTCTATCGTCCTTATCTGGGGGTTGGTTACCGCCAATCCATTACCCAAATCAGTGAATGGATGAAAGAAGATGGTATTGCATGTTCCCTTGATAAAATAGGCAATCTAACAGCCCGATATGATAGTCAACCCAATCAGAAAAACACTTTACTGATTGGCTCCCATATAGACAGCGTAAAAAATGGTGGGGCTTTTGATGGCATGCTAGGGGTCATGCTCGGTCTTGAACTTCTTGCCTTTTGCAAACGCAGTGCCCTATCCTTACCTTTTGCATTAGAAGTGATCGGTTTTGGTGATGAGGAAGGGTCACGCTTTCCTTTGGGAATGCTTACATCTCGCCTGCTCAGCGGCCATATCAACACTTTGCCCGCACATCTTGCCGACCATGACGGGATAACTTTGGAACAAGCCTTTACAGAAACAGGTTTGTGTTTTTCAGAAGCCCATAAATCCATTCGCTCGTCCGAAGGGCTGCTTGGCTACCTGGAAGTTCATATCGAGCAAGGCCCAGTTTTGCAAAATCAAAATCTTCCCACCGGCATTGTTCAAGCTATTGCAGCTCAAAGGCGCTATGAAATAAGCTTGCAAGGCCTTGCAGGGCATGCCGGAACCGTTCCCATGTCATTGCGCAAAGATGCCTTAAGCTGTGCAGCGGCCATGATTCTTCAGATCGAGGAAGAGGCACGCGCCTCTTCCTCACATGCCGTAGCCACAACCGGAATGATCAATGTCGCACCGAATGCAGCCAATGTCATTGCAGGCACGGTCATGTTTACACTTGACATCCGCGCACCCACAACGGAGGAGCGTGACCTTTTATGCACCGATATATTAGAACAATGCCAAAGCATTGCCCAAAGAAGAGGAATAGAATTCCAAGCCAACCTAAAACACGATTTGCCTGCCGTTCAGTGTGATGTAACACTGAAAGCTCTGCTAGAAACAGCCAGCAAGGCATGCAACGTTCCCCCATTTTATCTTATGAGTGGTGCCGGACATGATGCCATGAACATGGCACGCATCACCCCATCTGCTATGTTGTTTACACGTTGCCTTGATGGCATAAGCCATAACCCATTGGAAGATGTATCTATTGATGATGTAGAAAAAGCAGTACAAATCACCCTAACCTTTATTAAACTTTTTGCTGAAAGCTATGCCTGAAATGTCCATCTTCTCTCCTTTGTCTCCACCTCAACGCTTGCTCATGGGCCCTGGGCCCACAAATACGCACCCCCGTATTTTACGGGCCATGGCCGCTGACATGCTTGGGCAATTCGACCCTGAAATGACTGACTATATGAACCAGACCATGGAATTATATCGCAGGCTTTTTGAAACAAAAAATCAGTGGACCTTTCTTATCGATGGCTCAGCTAGGGCAGGGATTGAAGCTGCACTAACATCCCTTTTAGAAGAGGGTGATAAAATTCTTATCCTCAATAATGGGCGATTTGGATTACTGCTGATTGAAATTGCCGAACGCCTGAATGCAACCATCCAGGCCATTGATTTACCCTGGGGAGAAATTGCCTCACTTGAACAGATTGAAGCCGCCATGCTCTCTTTTCGTCCAAAGGTGTTTGCCTGCGTTCATGGGGATACCTCTACCACCATGCTCCAGCCCCTTGAAGGAATTGGCGCCATATGCCAACGTCTAAATATAATTTCTTATGTAGATGCAACAGCCACCTTAGGCGGTATGCCCATTTGCACAGATAAATGGGGTATCGATATTATTTCAGCAGGCTTACAAAAAAGCATGAGTGGACCACCGGGCTCTGCCCCCATGACCATTTCTGAACGGGCTGCTCATTATATTGCCTCACGCAGTCATACCGAAAAAGGTATTGCCAACGCCACTGACCATCAAGGCACGCGTAGCCGTATCAGATCCAATTATTTTGATCTGGCCATGATCATGTCTTACTGGTCTGAACAGCGTCTTAATCATCATACAGAAGCAACCTCCATGCTCTATGCCGCCCGAGAAGCTGCCCTTATTCTGCTGGAGGAAGGGCTTGAACACGTCTATAGGCGTCATAAGTTGGCATCATCGGCTTTACGGGCAGGATTAAAGGCCATGGGGTTAAAACTGTTTGGCCAGGAAGAGCACACAATGGATAATGTAACAGGCATTATCATCCCCGAAGCTGTAGATGACCAAACTGTTCGCACAGCCATGCGCAACCTGTTTGAAATTGAAATAGGGGCGGCTTTTGGCCCCCTGAAAGGAAAAATATGGCGCATAGGAACCATGGGTTATAATGCCCAAAAACATAAAATATTGCATACATTGCTCGCCTTGGAAGCCGTGTTGCGCCATGCAACCTCCTTTTCCCCCTCTGAAGGCAAAGCCCTGAAAGCTGCTTTACAAGTTTATGAAAAAGGTGTTCCTCAATGACAGACTACAAACGCGATATGATTGGATATGGGCCCCTCCCCCCCAATCCAAACTGGCCAAATCAAGCCCGCATAGCCGTCCAGTTTGTTATCAATTACGAAGAGGGAGCTGAAAATTCTGTATTACACGGCGATGGACATGCCGAGTCATTCTTGTCAGAAATGATTGGTACCCAACCTATTATGAATGCCCGCAACATGGCCATGGAAAGTCTTTATGAATATGGCTCGCGCGCAGGGTTTTGGCGTTTGCATCGTATTTTTACTCAACGCAATACACCCGTAACCGTTTTTGCTGTGGCCATGGCTATGCAGCGTAATCCTACAGCTGTACACGCCATGCTCGATGCTGGGTGGGACATTGCAACCCATGGCCTTCGCTGGATTGATTACCAGTCTATTCCCCGTGAAGTGGAAAAAAAACATATTCAGGACTGTATTGATATTCATACCCGCATAACAGGCAGCCGCCCTTTGGGATGGTATCAAGGGCGCACCAGCCCCCATACAGCCGAGCTTGTGGTTGAGGAAGGCGGATTTGTTTATAATGCTGATTCCTATGCCGATGATCTGCCTTATTATGATCTCCGATATGGAAAGCCACAATTGATTGTGCCTTACACTTTAGATGTAAACGATATGCGCTTTGTTGCATTGAATGGTTTTACAGAAGCCCAACAATTTTATAGCTATCTACGCGATAATTTTGACCAGCTTTATGAAGAAGGCCTCTATGCCCCCAAAATGATGTCCATCGGCCTTCATTGCAGAATAGCCGGTCGCCCGGCAAGAGCGCGAGCTGTTGCACAATTTCTGGATTATGTTCACCAAAAGGACAGAGTATGGATTACAACCCGACTTTCTATCGCCAGACACTGGCTAAAAACCTTTCCGTACAACCCAGCCTCCACGCACTAAACAAAGCTGATGCATCAGCCTTTATAACCGCTTATGCCCATTTGTTTGAACATTCTCCCTGGGTTGTTGAATCCATTGCTCCTTTTCGCCATTTTACCTCAGCCCAGGACATGCTTGATGCCCTAGTTCAGGCTATGATCAATGCCCCTGAAGATAAACGTCAGGCTCTTATTCTAGCACACCCTGAATTGGGAGAGAAAATTAAACATATCCCCCTTACTCATGCCTCTCTGGCAGAGCAAGAATCTGCTGGCCTCGACCAGATGAGTGATCATGACTATAAAATATTTCATGATCTCAATACACAGTACCGCGAACGTTTTACCATACCCTTTATTATATGTGTACGCAACCATAATCGCGATGGCATTATACACGCCTTAAATCAACGCCTGTTAAACAACAAGGAAACAGAAACCATAAAGGCACTAGAAGAAATAAGCATGATTGCAGCCCATCGCCTTGCCTTACATCTGAACGCATTGCACGTTTCAGTACCAAAAAACCTGCCAGAACATGGGTTTACCCTTTCAACCCATGTTCTTAACACAGCCGATGGCAAACCGGCCAAAGGCGTTATTCTTGCACTTTGGCAAGACCAGAAGAAAATATTTGAAGGCGTAACCAATGAAGATGGTCGTTGCCCAGACCTTGCTCTGCAAACGGGGTCTTTGGCCTTCGGTGTCTATCAGCTTGTATTTTATGTGGGGGACTATTTCATCACAGAAGGCCATAAGAGTGCTACACCGCCTTTTCTGAACCGTATTACTATCGAGTTTGATACATCAGCCAGTCTCATTGAAACGTCCAAAACCCCTCATTATCATGTACCGCTACTGGTTTCTCCTTATGGATATTCCACCTATCGCGGCAGCTAAGTTGCTATGATCATTTTCCAGCTCGCCGCATGCGGTTATTATCCCTACCGCGGCGGTTAAACCATATTATGTTATATCTGGTGGTTATAGTATAAAAACCCTTCAGCGCATTTCACGCATAAAGGGCTGACCCAATGCTGCTGGCGGCGCATAATCATGGCGATTTTTACGCCTGAAGACACGTGAGACAATCACCAGAAACACAGTCAGAAGATAAGGCAGCATATCAAGGAAAAATGAAGAGATAGGCCAGCCTTTTGCTTGTCCGACAAATGAAAGAACTGTTACCAGACCAAAAAACAGGCTGGCCAATACACTTAAAAACGGACGATGATGGCCGAGAATAACCAAGGCAACAGCAATCCAGCCGCGTCCAGCAATCATCCCCTCTGACCAGGAAGGCACCAATGACAAGGTCAAATAGCCCCCTGCCATACCTGCAAGGCCAGAACCGGCAATAACATAACAGCACCGTACTGCCTTTACCCTGACACCCACAGAATCCGCTGCTGCTGGTGCTTCACCAACAGCCCGAATATTCAAACCATGACGGGTTTTGAAAAATACAATCCATATCGCCAAGGGAATAAGAAAATAGGCAAAATAGATCACCATATCCTGTCCAAAAAATGCAGGCCCTATAAATGGAATATGATAAAGAATAGGCACATGAACGGAATGAAAGGTTGCAGGGGCAGGCATCCCTGCATAATCATGCCCAATAAAAGAAGCAAGCCCCACCCCCAGCATGGTCATGGCCAGGCCTATTAAAATCTGATTGGCGCGAATAATCACAGTTGCCACAACAAAGATTATACCACACACCATACCCGTTAACAAAGCAACCCCCAAGCCAAGCCAAGGCGATGGAATGGCAAAAACCACAATAATGGCCATAACCGCCCCAAGGGACATAATCCCTTCCACACCAAGATTAATCACGCCAACCAGTTCACTGATCAACTCCCCTAAAGCTGCCAATGACAATATACTACCAGCCAAAACAGCCGCCATGAGAAGATTGGTTAATTGGTCACTCATATCGTCTCTTCCTGTATGTCGTTTGCTATTTTTGGAGTTTTGGCCTCTGCTTCTGGCTTAAGGGTAATATAATGGGCCAATTCATCTGCAATCGTAATAAACAGCAAGAGCAGGCCTGTCATTGCCATAACCAGCGTGCTACTCAATTGCATAGTTTGTAAGATAATGCCGGCATTCAGCAAAAAAGCAATAAACAGGCTGGCTGGTATCAGCCCCAAAAAAGATCCACGTGCGAGTATGGCAACAATAATGCCCAGATACCCAAAATTATTGGATAGACCCACTTGCAATCTGTGCACACTGCCCGCCACTTCAAACATGCCAGCCAAACCCGCCAACCCACCTGAGAGCAACATCATGACCAATGTTAATTTTTTAACGGGTAACCCCGCATAAAACGCAAGCCTTGGGTTGGCACCAATAACACGCATTTCATATCCTTGTCGGGTAAAATGCATATAAAGTGCCAAAACACCCACAATCACAAACGCTATGATAACGCCCATATGGACATCTCCCCACACAAGAGGAAGTGAGGGCAGAATATATTCACTGGAAGCCAACGCCGATGTAACCGTATCTCGCAGAGGACCTGTCACAACATATGAAACCAGAAGTGCTGCTACAAAATTCAGCAAAAGCGTCGTGATGATTTCATTTGTTCCACCAAAAACCCGTGCAAAAGCTGGGATCGCCATCCATAATACCCCCCCAACACACCCTGCACCGAGCATCGCTACTAACACCCAAAAAGAATCATAGGGAAAATACAATCCCACAATGGCTGATGCCAAAGCGCCTGCCATAAACTGACCTTCCATTCCAATATTCCAAATATTGAGCTTGGCACCCACTGCAAAGGCCGCTGAAGTCAAAAAGAGGGGTGAGGCATAAAGGAACCAATCCTCCCAACCCAGGCGTGAAAGAAAGGTAGACCTGACAATAACAGTGACCAGCTCAAATGGACTTTGGCCAGCCAGTGCAACAATACACGCCACGATCAAAAGGGTAAAAACAAACGCAACAAACCGGTAGAATAATATATTGACGAAAGGAGCCTTGGGAACACGTTGCCTGAAAGCGGTCATAAATGCGCCTCCATGACAGTCGTGTGCACGCTTGATACCTTTACATGTTCCGCATCAGACATTGCCTGCCCTCCCATCATCAAACCCAATGCCTCACGACTGAGCTGTGATGCGGGTTGAATACCCATTAATTTGCCATGAAAAAGTACACCCACCCGGTCACTCAATGCAAGCAACTCATCAATATCCTCAGAAAAAAGAAGAATAGCCACCCCCTGATCACGCAACCCACGGATCAGATGCTGCATATCTTCAATCGCCTTGATATCAAGCCCCCTATTAGGATAGGCTGCAACCAGAAGTTTGCGTGCCTGGGCGATTTCACGTTGTGCAATCAAACGCTGTTGATTGCCCCCTGACAAATTGCCAATACGGGTAAAACTGTCTTTTAACGCGACGTGAGCCGCTTTAATAAAAGCCTGTGCCTGCTTGAATGCCTCTTTAGGATTATAGACAATACCATAACCTATGGGTGATAATCGGTATTTTCTTACCATTAAATTATCGACAACACTCAGTTCGAGAGCAAGGGCTGTGTGCAATCTATCTTCAGGAATATGTCCAATACCTGCCGCGGCAAACCCATCAGGGGTAAATTGTGTAATGCGTCTTCCTTCAATTTCAACTTCACCTGAGCAAGGAGCTATCATACCACTGGCCAGTTCGCTTAATTCTTTCTGACCATTCCCAATGACCCCTGCGATACCCAAAATTTCACCGGCATAAATATCAAACGAGCAGGCATCTAATGGGACTTGCCCACCCACACTAACATTTTTGAATGATAAAACTGGATTATTCGACTTTATTTCCACGGCAGTAATCTCTTGCCGAACAGGACGTGCTACTTCATGACCAACCATAAGGGTTGCCAGCATTTTTTCATTACAATCTTCTGTAAGGTGCGTTGCTATCTTACGACCATTTCGTAAAACACTAACCCTATCACACAGGGTCATGACCTCATTCAGTTTATGACTGATCACCACCACAGCTTTCCCTTGCTCACGTAAGGTTCGCAAAGCAAAAAACAAATCCTCCGTTTCTTGTGCGGTCAGAACAGCTGTTGGCTCATCAAGAATAAGAACCCGCGCGTTGCGAGAAAGAACCCGCAGAATTTCCACACGTTGCTGCTCACCTGCAGAAAGATTCTTGACCTGGGCTGTGGGATTAACCGGAAATTTGTATTTCTCAGCTAATTGTGCTGTTCGTTTTATCATGGCCTTACGAGACAGAAAAAAAGGTGTCTGCTCCCAGGCCAGATGGATATTATCAGCAACAGAAAAGGCCTCTACAAGTTTAAAATGCTGATGTACCATACCAATACCATGATGGATGGCATCCTGCGGGGAAGTAAAAACTTGCCCATATCCATCAATGATAATTTCTCCTCGATCAGGCTGGTAAAGCCCCGTAAGGATATTCATCAATGTTGATTTACCAGCCCCATTCTCACCCACAAGGGCATGGATTTCTCCTGGCCAAATATCAATTTCAATCGCTTCATTAGCAATGACACCTGGAAAATATTTAGAAATACCCATAAGTTTCACTAGGGGAGGTGTGCCTGGCACCCATGATTTGGGAGGGATAAAATCCAGCTCTTTCTTCATATCCTGATATCCCTTTTTCAATTAAGATCTATCCCCATAACACCCTTAAGCGGCCAGTCCCATTTATACAGCTCCATTGCCGTCATCTGATGGTCTTTTGGTATGCGCATTTTACCATTGATATCGTAAAGTGGCCCTATAAACGGATTATATCCTTTCAAAATACGCTCACGTGTTGCATCTGCCTGTCTTGCTACTGACGAAGGCACATTTTCCCCCCATGCATCACGATCAACACCTTGCGCCAATGAAAGAAAAACAGGATGTGAGGACCAAACACCCTGCAAGCGCTGACCAATTTGGTTAATGTAGAAACCTGAAAAATCACATGAAGTAGAGCTTATATAAGCTTTTGGCCCAAAACTGCGCATATCTGTATTCCACATCACAGCCATTAATCCGCGTTGTTCAGCGACCCGCAGATAAGAAGCCTCGTTCATCATACCAAACAAAATATCACAGCCGCTATCGCATAAGGCAGTCGCGGCCTGTGTGGCGGCCTGTGGATCAAACCAGGCATTGATATTAATAACCTGCACTGTGATATCTGGTGCAACAGAGCGTGCTCCTAATAAAACAGAATTTGCATGACCAATTACAGAAGGGACAGGAAAAGAGCCAACAAATCCCAGCTTTTTTGTTTTAGACATCAAACCCGCTGCCTGCCCTAATATATAGCCCACATCCCAATGTTTAATATAAAACCAACCCAAATTAGGTAAAACAGTCTGCCCATCACACTCTATAAATGCCACCTCTGGAGAACGAAGGCTGACATTTTTTAAAAAATCGCCAAACATGGAGGCCGCAAAAACCATTTGCGCTCCTTCTGCCACCAAATGTCTAAAAATACGCGTGGCATTGGTAGAATAGGGAACCGACTCAACAGTAATCAGCTTCATGGCAGGGTAAGCTTTTTTTGCAGCCATCAACCCCTTGTAATGTATCATACTCCACCCCCCATCTGTAATAGGGCCTGAGTAACACCCTGCCACAATAAGCTCATGTTCAAGAAGGGGAGGTAAAGTTGTACTCTGCTCTATCTTAGAGGCAGCGATCAGTAACGGGCTGCCCAAGACCGCCGTTAAAAGTTCCCTGCGTTTCATAAAGCTCTTCCTTCCCATAAAACTTTGTTTCCGTACCCAGCACAACTTATCAATAAGGCCGCCCCAAACCAAACCCTGGCAAACCAATAGCCTGGGCTAAGACAATAGACAACTGCACCCCACCTGAAAAACTAAATGTCACATCGCGTTTAGGAGAAGGAAGATTATAGACCAGTTGATCTGGATGGAAGACCATGGCGACAAAGGGCTGTAGCCTAACCCCATCCATACATTCAACACTGTAATCAACTTCCATAACCTGTTCTGTGCGTGAAATTTGTCCCCCCTGCTTATTAACAATCAAGGAATCATTTAAATATCCAATGGCCCTGCCATTAAACGTATGGCTGGCAACCTTCATGGCAAAATAATCATCGTCACGCCCTGGAAAAGTACCATACTGAACAGCCCCCAATAAAAAATAGTTCTGCTGTAAAGAATGCCCTGAAGTATCGAAAACCATACCTCCAAAAAGGGTTGTTCCCTGGGGACCATTTTTTTTAGGCGCCCATATTTTTTGTTCAAACTGCAAATATAGACCATTTTGCAGGGAATAGCGGCGTGGCGTGCCATGGGTAAAGGCCAGTTTCTGACCATTGGCCGTATATTGGAAATCATCCACATCAGATGTATCGTTATAAAACCCTATATCATAACGCCCATTATAGCCTTCTTCCCAGCCTGGGTACTCATATCCTACCTCTGCTGCGGTATAAGCCCCCGTTGCTGTATCTATACCCCAGCCATTATGCCATGGAAAACCACCTTTTGTATATTGGGCCACATTTGATTCTTCTGCACCGATGCGCACATAGGTATTTTCAGTTGGAATAAAAGTAACTTCTCCCCCCCAAACCGAAATAGGCCAAAACGGCGAATTACTGTTAGAAGACCAGGTAATGGGATTCAGATTGGAACACATTCCAATCATAAACATACAATAAAGCTGCGACGTTGCAAAAAATGAGGCCAACTGGGTACGCCCCACCGTAAAACGCAGACGATCATCAAGCAAGTGTTGTTCAATAACAAGCTGATTCAAACGTGTTGTATTATTGGGCCCAGAACCATGAAAAAAAGTAACCGTTGAGCCCGTAAGATTATTAACCCCTGAAGGCTGCCCCCCAAAGCGGGAATCAAGGGCAATACGTATAATGCCCCCATCCCAACCAGCCAGCTTTTCCATATCAAAATCAGCACCGTAAAAGGCTTCGTTATAACCAATATCCTGACGGGTAATGCCCCCTACGGCATTGCCATAATATGTACTTGCAAAAAATGCCTTAGGATAAATACCGGTATCAATAAGATTTTGACCCTGTGTATGAAGATAGTCATAGACTGAACCGAGAAGTGTTTTTTCCTCACTTTTAGGGTGTATTTCCATCTTACCACTTATACCGGTTATAGTCTCAGCATTTGTGGGGGTTTTTATTCCCTGCTCCTTTGACTGTGCGTATCCTACTACAGGATAAATAAAACCAAAATATAGGCACGATAAAGCCCCTAAAGCATGTCTATATTTTATGAATTTTTCATGCTTGGGCATTTTTTATCCACTTCTGATCTAGTATCGAAACAAACCACTGAAAAAATTTACATTTTAGTAATTTTTATAATATTTTATCTCCATTACTATTATTATTCTTTCCTTTCTTCAGATAAACAGAGCCTTAATGACCAAGTCAATTGCTTAGATGTGCTTCCCCTGTTCGCAAAAAGAGTACATGATGGTGCTATGATCGTTTTCTCGAGATTTTTACTGTATTTTATTGAGGTGGCCCGAGTAGGTTCTATCCGCAAGGCTTCTGAAACCCTTAATGTTGCGGCATCAGCCATCAACAGGCATATTCTTAATGTTGAAGATATATTAGGCTTACCTTTATTTGAACGCTTGCCTACTGGATTACGCCTGACATCAGCAGGAGAAATGCTGCTGGAGCGTGCAAGAAGCTGGAACAAGGAATATGACCTTCTTCAGTCACAAATTCAGGATCTAAAAGGTCTGCAACGTGGACATGCTGCCTTTGGTGTTATTGATGCCCTAAGCTACCAATTTAGCACCTCCATCATACATAAAATGCATGAAGAGTATCCTGGCATTGCCATTAGTGTAAATGTTCTTGGAAATGCTGATATTGCCCGCAAAATCATTGATGGTGAACTGGATATGGGCATCATGCTCAACCCTCACTCTTCACGTGATATTATCGTTCATTCTTTTTTTGAAACACCACACGGTATTGTAACCAGACCCGATCACCCATTGGCTGAACGTAAGAAAATACGCTTTTCCGATGCAGCTGATTACCCCATGATCTTGCCAAAAGCCCCTTTATTTGCTGCAGAATATATTTCTATTCTTGAAAATGCCTCGGGTACACAAGCCAATAGTGTTGCAACATCTAATCATATACGCATTATTAAGTCACTCATTAACAGCGGCATTGGGATCAGTCTCCTCAGTACTATGGATGTGATGGAAGAAATAGAAAACAAAACCTTGTGCTTTATTCCTCTTGCTGAAAAATTCTTAAAACCCATGACCGTAGGATTATGTGTTTTACGCTCACGCCAACTTTCAAAAGCAGCCTTGCTCCTTCTTGCACGTTTTGAAAACCGTTTTGCCCAAATCCTATCCCCTTAAGAAGAAGGCTTCTCTTTACAACGAAACAAGCTCACAACTAAACAAGCCTGTCATTCGTACCGTAAAGAACTTTCAGCAAAATACAGACCCATAGCCTTTAAACCAACAACAGAAGCAGGCAAGATAAATGATACAAATAATGAAGCCATGAAAAGACAACGACAAACATCGTTACAAGTAAAGAGAGTATTCACTCTATAGATTTATAAGATTTATAGATGAAAATACTCAATTTCTGAAAACTAAGGAGTTTAACGGGTTAAGATTTGCCAGTTTCGTGTTCCACCTCATAAAGTCCAGAGGCGACTTATGTAAAAAAGAAAGTGCAAGCCCGTTTTGTAGAAATGCTTAGGTTACAAAACCATAATTCCAAGCACTATCACATACAATATTCCAATAAATAGCCCATCTTTTCAGATGGGCTATTAGTATCTTTATGCAAATTATATTAACTGATATAATTCGATGCATTTTGTACAAAAGATCCAACTTTTGTTAACTTATCTGATGATTGTCCCAAAAAGACTTCATATTCACCGGGCTCTACAACATATTGTTTTTTACCTTCATCCCAAACGCTTAAAGCCCTATTATCTAGCATAACAGTATCTAATCTAACTTCACCACTACCAAGGGAAACCTTATCCCAACCAGCAAGGCGTATTGGATAAGAATCATCATTGATCTTCTTGACATAAATCTGAGGAACAGCAGCACCTTCACGCTGGCCTGTGTTAGAAACACTGAAAGTAACACTGAAGTTATTTCCATCACTTGCTACAGCCGCGTGGTTTAGTTCAAATGTTGTATAGCTTAACCCATAACCAAAAGAAAAAAGTGGTTCCTGTTGAGTTTGTGCATAATATTTATATCCTACATTAGCACCTTCAATATTATAGTTGGTATCAGTAATGAATTTTTTTGCTACACCCTCAACCAACCCTGATACACCTTTTAATACTCCGGCAATCAAATCATTGATAATTGGCAACTTAACCGGAAATTTATTTTCCACAAAATTTGCTACATCTTCTACACCCGTAGCTACATAATGCAAGCCAGTGTAAACTGTTGCTTTTGCAGCATCAATTGCTACTTTTGCGTCTCCCCGGTTACCACCTAAAAGTGCTGTTAAAATTGGGTATTCATTATTTCCAGGAATTTTTTCTCTTGGCAACTCTTGCTCAGAATTTGGAAATGATACAGGTAAATGCCCAGATGGATTGACTTTACCTGTAAGAACATTCGCAATAGCCTCCCCACCATTTCTTCCTGGGTACCAAGTTTCTACTATTCCCTTCACTTCTCCTGCCCAAGGCATAGCAACAGGGCCAGAATTTTCTAAAACAACAATAACTTTTTTATTTAATTTTAATGCATCTGTAACCAGTTTATTTTGATCAGCATCAAGATCCAAAGATTTCTGGTCTATCCCCTCAGCTGACCATTGAGTAACAACAACAACTACAGCATCAGCCTGTGCCACTTTATCCTGAATAGCTGAAATATTTTCCCCATCAGACCAGTTCACTTCTGCATCTGGCAAACCCTTCTGCAATGAATCAACAATAGATGATTTAATCCATGATGTGGGATTCCCAAAGGCCGTTGTACCAGCTGGAGGTGTTGCTAACCCCCCAGTTGGATTAACAGAGGATGAGCCATCCCCCATTAAAACACCGTTTTTAGCATTTCCACCCAGTACCATAACATTTTTTACACCCTCAAGTGGTAAAATATTACCTTCATTCTTTAAAAGGGTAATACTATTCTCTTCCAACATTTGGGCAATCTGTGCATCTTCTTCTACATTAATAGGTACTGGTGTATACACGTTGTCCATTACCCCATTAACAACCATTGAAGTTAAAATACGACGTGCCATATCATCAATTCTAGACTGTGGAATAACACCGCTTTCTACAGCTTTATGTAAATCTGATGGCTGCTTTGACAAATAGTCTAAAAGGGGATGGAACCCTTCTGTTCCAAATTTTGAACTAAAAAAGGGCTCACCATATGTGATTCCAGCATAGGCACCTGCTTCAACATCCAAACCAGCATTAGCTGCATCTAAACCATGTACTGAACCCCAATCGGAGATTACAAACCCTTTATATGCAAACTCCCCTTTTAAGATGTCTGTTAGTAAGTACTTATTATTAGCTGCATATTCACCATTATACTGGTTATAAGCACTCATAACCGCCCCTGGATTACCCGTATCAATGGCAATTTTAAAGGCTAGTAAATCGCTTTCATGTGCTGCTTTATCAGAAATTATGGCATTATTAGAAAATCTGTCAGTTTCTTGAGCATTAACAGCAAAATGTTTTATTGTTGAGATAATACCATTATCTTGTACCCCTTTAATCAGGTTTCCATCCAATATTCCTGTCAGTAAAGGGTCCTCTCCCATATATTCAAATACTCTACCCCCTCTGGGGTCTCTGACTAGGTTGGCTCCTCCGGCTAATAGCATATTAAAGCCTTCTTCCTTAGCCTCTTTGCCAATAAGGTTTCCAGCTGTATAGGCTATGTTCTTATCCCAACTAGCAGAAATACCCAATGCAGATGGAATAGGTGTGGCTTCACTACTAGAACCTCTTACATCACCAGGATTCGTTACACCCAAACCAGCATCTGTCATTTGTATCGCAGGAATGCCAAGGCGTGCAACCCCGGCAATATAACCAGCAGAACCTATAGCACCTTCAGGCATCTCCTCGATAAAGATTGGCAAGTTTATTTTTGGTGCAGCCCAGTGCGCATAAAGAAGACGCTCTTTTTCAGTTTCAGTCATCTGTGATAAAAGACTATCAACACGCTGCTGCACTGCTGTTGATATAGCATTATCACCCAATACACTTGGCTCGATCTGCTGAGCCATCAGCTTATCAACCACATTATTAACCAACAATGATTGACTGGTTCCAGACTTTAAAGTGGGGATGTTTTCAGAGTTATATAGATCTAAAGGATAAGAACCTTTAATATTATTAGCTAATAGCGGAGTATCGACTGGTGCAGATAGAGAAATATCATTACTAGTAATGCTTGAAGTCATACGGTTGTTCCTTAATTACTCATAATATTTGATAAAAACATCATAACAACACAGAACAAAACATATAGTAAATTATCTGTTATTAGAAAGATACGATTTCTTCATTTTATTAAATTTAAACAACATAAAAACAAATATTCGTGTAATTTATTTATTAAAATTCATTCATTCATTTACCAAAATTTTCCTATATTACATTGTTTTATATATAGAAAATCAATACTTAAATAACTGTAATTATTATTTATTTTTATCGGTCGTTCTTTAACAAAATTTCTTATTTTAGCTATAAAAAATAAAATAAAAGTGATAAAATTTTTAACCTGTTACCGCAAAATAGTTTTATAGAATAACAAAAACAAAAAATTAAACTATAATTTATTTTTTATTCTTCTATATGGTACTAAACTTTCATAAAATGCAGCCACTCCAGCTTATCGTCTTTCTAATTCTCTAATCCATAAAAACGGTCAACATGCTGGTTAATAAATTGAACTTTGACATCCAAACAGATATCTTATATTTTAATATAAATTTTTATACTCTTAGTATTTATGTATAAATCTATTGTATTTTGATGGAAGTTAGAAATATGTGGTATTATAATACATATATTTCTATGTAGATCTTGCTCCATAATAGTCTTTCACAACACTCTATATTAGGATGTAACCATAATAAAGACAGTAATATATTCATCATTTATTCTATATTGCTTTTACCTGGATTGGTAATGACTAAAAAAATACCTGTTTTGAACTATTATCTTTACGGTCAAACTGCTTTTAAGCTAATAAGTCTATAAAAGATTTCCAAACTCTTGAGCTGTGCTCATCATTCCTGATCATTTTAGTTTTTTAGAAACGTTGATTTTCAATCCCCAAATTCCTCAGGGGAGTTTGCAAACATAATACACAACACACATATCTCATACTGGTAAGGTCTATGGTAGTTAAAAATCAAGAATGCTAAAGCTGAATTGCCTACTTATATAAAATATTTTACGATGAGAAATAAAAATAAAAAAACCTCATTCTGATAACAAAAACGGCTAATTTCTGTTATCTGCAGATTGAAATAAGGGGATTTTTTAGGGAGTGACGAGCCGGATGAGAATACTATAATTTATATATTGAAAGTATTCATACATAAATTAATTAAATATGTTTTAGATAATTATACTTCATTATAATGTAAAATTATACGCATTGTCTTATGTTTTTTATATAAGACAATGCGTTTTTATTATCTTCAATGTAAATATTTAACTATACTTAATACTTAATATTCTCCTTTCTCCAACATATTAATAATGGCCTGTTTCTCAGCTGGTTGCACGGTGGTAGACTTGGCCATGGCGGCATCTGTTTTGACTGCTTTGGTTGCATCTTGTGTTTGCATGGCTGCTTACCTGATGAACGCCTAAAGAAACATGCTGCCTGTGTCAGCGCTATAGTTACAAAAATCTTGATCAGTCTTGGTAAAAGCGGGAGAATAAAACTCATGATTTTCTCTCAAAACAAGCATGACTGAAGAAAGAGCTGTATTGATATTGAACACATACTGAGCGCAACGAAACGCAGGTTTTGATGAAAGAGATTCACAATGAGCACCACCGCAGAAAATATTGATCTAGATTAGGCCAAGAAAATCCTGAAAATCGTTAACTTGAGGGTTAATAGTCAGTTCAAACAATTCCAAAAAACTCTTTTTCCTTGGGAGTTTCTGGTTTCTGCACTAACAATGGCTTTTACAGCTGGTACAGGCCTTATTACAGTGGAGGAATTTTGCTCTTGTAAATGGATTATCGGCTCATGACGCCAGAAACCTTTAGACAGTATCTGGAAGCCCTCCACTGGACACAGCGGGGACTTGCCACCATCCTAAACATCCACCCAACAATAGTCAGACGATGGGCTAGCAGTCAACAGCGCATCCCTCACAATGTTGAAAAGTGGCTTACCTGGTGGTATCACCACACAGTTGAAAAGCCCCTCCCTGAAGGATGGGATGCCAAATGAATAGCTAAGCCGCTATAGTTGCTGCAAAGTGGGGCACATTTTCCTCTGGATGAGCCTTGTACCCAATGGAATGTTGTAAAAACCTATATGGTACAACAAACTTAACCCCATGCCCTCCCTGCCATCAGAAAGCGTGTCTTAGCTCGTAAATAGAGGGTACGACACAATACCGCCCCATAGGCCAAGATTATGCCTAAGTTACCCTTCCCTATCCCCTGTTTTCATGATGAAGGTAAGTTTAGCCGCCAGATCAGACTTATTGTGTAGATAATCTTATCGTGCAAATAATTCTGCCAGATACCACTATCTGCTGACTATCATTATGTGTAGCGGCTCCATTGGCCACAAGCCCAGGGCTGGGCCATTAATCTGTTTCATGTACAGGCGTGGCTTGCGGCCAGATCATGCCTGGTCACCAGGGTAAATGATGGCATGTTTAAGCTAGCCCACATCAAAACCATAGTCGTTTATATAAATATAGGAAGTTCCAATAAAAAAGCCTCTTAACAGGTGATATGTGCTACGTAATTTTTCCCTATAAAAGGTCAAATTCTGCATTTTAGGTGACCAAAGAAAATATTTTTGATAAACTCTTAAAGAGAAAATTTATATTTTTATAAAATGACAATAAATTATGAAACCATGGATACTTCTACTAATGTCGGTGTTCCTAATATCTAGTGCTCCACTAGACGTACAAAATTACCGCACTGTAATAGACGAAACCTCAAAGGAAAAAATAAATAAAATTATCCTATCAGAGGTTATCCCACTAGCAGGTAAAAGTCATGGGAGCATTGTCAGTAGTGTATCTTCATCTTTTCTTGGAACCCCCTATCAGGCAGGAACACTAACTGGCAACCTTAACACACCTGAAGCTCTTGTCGTCAACTTTAATGGGGTTGATTGCTTTGTTTTAGCTGATTATGTTGAAGCATTGTCCAGAAGTCATGATCAGAAAACATTTCTGTATAATCTTGTTAAAATCCGATATGTTAACAACAAGGTTGACTATCTCAGTCGCAGGCATTTTTTCTCTGACTGGTTTGCCTCTACTCCACGGATTGCCCGTGATGTTACGCCAGAAATTAGTCCCAACTATATCGTTACAGAAAAACACCTGAATCGTACCTCAAAAGGTGGTGAATATATTCCTGGCCTAGGCGTTATTCCGCGTAAAATAAACTATATTCCTCAACAGTTCATTAACGAACAGGTCGTGAATAACTTAAAGATAGGGGATTATGTCGGCATCTATTCCCCACTTGAAGGGCTGGATGTTTCTCATGTGGGAATTATTGTTCGACATGATAACAAAACCTGGTTTAGGAATGCTTCCTCTTTAGCTATAAACAAAAAGGTCGTTGATTCACCATTTATGAGTTATGTACATTCAAAGCCAGGAATCATTGTTCTTCGCGCTGATTAAGTGACAAAATTTTACAATTTTGGTAAATATTTCTCTTTCCTCTCTCCCTCTCAAACTCTCACTTGCTGCGTTTAAAATCTTCATCGAGGTAAATGGTGCTGTGAAGGGTCGCCATAACAACAGTGCCGAGGGCAAGAAGCAGTATGTCACAGGGATAGCAGCGCCTACCTAACCAACTGGGGGTTCCATTCCATTCATTTTAACCCTGCTACACAACACGAAACTACAAACGCATTCACCCTATTATCCACGCCATACCGAGGGAAAGACCAGGATGCAGTCTGTTAGATATTCAGCGTAATGCAAGCCCATACAACCAGCCCGCCGCAAACGCGCATACTCCACGTAATACTCGGCTGTTGATGCCCAGTGAGGCCAGCTGTAAAACATCGTGCCCGTATTTTGCCCATGATCAGAATTTGCCACACCACAGATCAGGCAGAATAGGGGTAAAATCTAAATCCGGTGGCCATTCAAAGGCTGAGTTTGGCACATCAAACAACGCGCAAACAACATAACCCCACCAGAATCATGCCCCCCTTCAGAACTCCCCATACCAGCCTTCCTTGCGAAACAGGTTTGGCTGATAGGCTTTCAGGTAACATCACGATTCCCCCAATAAAAAGCCCTCCGAAGAGGGAGGTATATCATGATTGTGTAGCGCCAATATAGGAATATCACCTTAACAAGGATTTATTGGTTGCAGAATTGTAAAACACCATGATTATTAGGACTGTTCTAAACAGAGAAAACTCCCTTATCATTAGAGGTAATATATTGATATCACATAAGAAATTAATTCCTGTACTAATGGCCTGTTCTATGGCTTCGCTCCCCATCGGGTATACCAACGCGGCTGCAGAACAAACGAGCCATGAATTCAGAAAAAATTATCCACTCCAGATTGCTTTAGACGCAATGGGAAAGTCTTTCCAAGACAGTGTAACGCACTTAAACGTAACCCAGCATGTCAATAAGGGAGAGTCGCCCGATAAAGCAGTGGTTACAATTGAAGAATCAGAATTACTAGATGATTCTGTTGCTGCAGAAAAAACCGTTTTTACAATGAATTACCGGGACGGTAAATGGCAAATAATGAATAGGATACAAACGCAACAATGCAGGCCTAATCGAGGTCATCAGAACTTCTCTAACCAGCCATGTCATTAGAAAACAACGAGCGTAGCTATGACACCGCTCCTTCAAGATTGGTGTTAAGGCTCTGGTGCCGAATTCCTCAAGATACATCAGATCAGATGCGCCAGAACCGGGTTTACGGCCTTCATTACTCCTGATTTCTCCAATAACCGCAAACCATCCCCCAAGCCCCTCTCTTCTCCAGCAGGGGTAATGAGGGCGAACAAGGATAGTAGCCCATAGCAGGATTGGCCCAGCACCTCAAATAGTCAATAAGTGGTCGATCCTTTTTACAAAAGCAAACAATTTTACAGAAGCAAACAAAAAGAGCCCAACCCTTATTCAATGCGCGCTCGATAGCAAGAATTGTGCAGGCTACCCTTGTTAAATGGGTTAAGTTGGTTACTAAGGCTAATTCATGACCAAGAAAAGCAGACTAAGTTCTCTTTCTCTTTTTACTTAAAAAGCCTCCAGGTGCTTTTTAAGGAGAGGAACTTATTTTTTTGCTGCTACTAATTGGTAAGCTTGCATCCTTAGCTGACCACATCCCCCAATAAAAAACTCTTCAAAGAAGGCTAAAGATAAGGTTAGGAGGGGCTCTATAAACGTCTTTAACAATGCGGCGAGAGGGAGCGTGCTCTATTTCGTCAATAACCATCCTGACATCAACGTGGATACTCGTGTTTTTGGACCTCATTGATTACAGTAATGGCCTTATCAGATTGATCCTGAACCTGGAAATTCACTAAGAGAAGACTGACTTACCAGCCAATCTATCGCCTCACGAGTTTGGGAAGCAGCAGCAAGAAGGCTTGCTGAAGCGGGTGCTCTGCTCATGAGATAGCAGCTATCACAGGGCACAAAACACTAGCAGAAGTAGAGAGATATACGCGGGCAGTAAACCAGAGCATTTTGGCAAAAAAAGCGATAATTAAAATGGACTAAAAAATAAAAAGTGGCTAACCTACGACACCGAAAACTGGCTAACCTTTTATAACCTATTGGAATATAAGGGGTATTTTTTAGGGATGGTGAGCCGGGTGGGAATCGAACCCACGACCATTCGATTAAAAGTCGAATGCTCTACCGACTGAGCTACCGGCTCACATTTCAGCTTAGTGCTGAGGGAGGAAATAACTTGTATAAGCTTTCAAGTCAACCTCACCACAGCACTTTTCTGCTTATTTTTCAAAAATATTCTTGTAGGCTTAATTTTCTTTAACAACAGACAGTTTTATAATCCGGTCTGGATTATCGACAACCCCACTACTGCCTTTTCCTCTCTTGATCGTATCAATATGCTCCATGCCCTTTATAACCTGCCCAACAATTGTATATTCCCCATTCAGATGAGGAGCAGGCTCAAACATAATAAAAAACTGGCTATTGGCACTATCAGGGTTCATGCTGCGGGCCATACCCACTGTCCCTCTTTCAAACTTGGCTGTTTTACTAAATTCAGCCTTCAAGTCTGCTAGCTCACTCCCCCCTGTACCAGTACCTGTTGGGTCTCCCCCTTGGGCCATAAACCCTTCAATAACTCTATGAAAGGGTGTATTGTCATAAAACCCTTGCTCGGAAAGAACCTGAAGCCTTTCAGCTGCTAAAGGAGCCAGATCTGGGCGCAGCTGAATAACAACCTTTCCTGTAGAAAGGGTCATTTCCAACAAGGGAAATTCGTGTATCTCATTCATAAAAAAACCTTTTGTTAAACATTCACCTCTTTTTATTAAGAGGATATTATTGAAAAATCAAAACCAATAGCATTTTTTGTTCTTTTGGCTCTCTTAAGGGGGCCTCTTAGGGTTCTGAACCTTTATCTAAGGCCTCATATATTCGTTTATAGGTAAACTCAGGAACCATTCCCGCAATATCTCCTTTCAACGCCGCAACCTCTTTGACCAGGCGCGACGAAATATGACGATGCTCCTGCGCAGCAAATAAATAGACTGTTTCAATATCGGGCGCCATCCACTGATTCATGCCAAACATCTGATCTTCATAATCGAAATCACTATGCCCTCTTAAGCCACGAAAAATAATATGAGCATCATGTTCACGGGCACAATCCACCAAAAGGTTCCCAAATCCTATCACTTCAACGGGTGTTTTGGTAATGGCCATAACATCTGCAAGCTCATGGCGAATACATTCCATTCGAGTATGAAGAGAAAGAAGGGGGCGTTTTTGGGTATTGCTGGCTACCCCAACATAAAGGTGATCAACCAAACGTGCTGCCCTAACAATAATATTGATATGCCCATTGGTTACTGGGTCGAAAGTTCCTGGATAAAACCCACGGATAAACCGCCTTGTTGACGGGGCTGGCTGGTCTGCATCTTTATTCATCATATTTTATTCTTCCGAACCATCGTCTGAAACATCGTCTGAAACATCGTTTGAGAGGGGATCACTATCGTCATCTGTAATAGGGTCTTCATCATCTCCCCCATCGTCCATTACAGAGAAAACACTTGTAACATGTTCTTCTTCATCTAACCGAAACAAGGTTACCCCCATCCCTTGCCGAGCGGTGACCCTGATCTGATCGACTGGAACACGAATTAAGCGCCCAGCATCTGTCACCAGCATAATATCGGTTCCAGCCAGAACGGGGAAAGTCGCTACAACGGTTTTTCCAGTCCGGGGGCTTAGCGTCATATTGGCAATGCCAATTCCGCCGCGCCCACTGACCCGATATTCGTAAGCGGAAGACCGCCTACCAAACCCACCATCAGTGACTGTCAGAAGAATTTCCTCATTGTCTCGCATTTCAGCAAAACGCTCAGGCGAGAGCTCATTCTCTTTGAACGCCTCATTGTCTTCATCTGACATATCTGAATCCTCTGGGGCATCATTCTCTGGCTCATCACCCGTATCCTGCCGCAAAAGGGCTCTTGCCATTTTAAGGTAGACAGCACGTTCAGAAACATCAGCATCCACGTGATTAAGGATACATAAGCTTATCACCTCGTCATCTGGAGCCAGGCGTATTCCCCGAACCCCTGTACTACCGCGGCCAGAGAAAACGCGCAAAGTCTCATCAGTAATCTGGAAACGAATACTCCGGGCCTTACGCGTTGCCAAAAATACATCCTGTCCTTCACGACAAGTGGCAACACCGATAAGGCGATCCTGCTCATCCAGTTTCATGGCGATAAGGCCTGAAGAACGAACATTCCTAAAATCACTCAAGCGGTTACGCCTTACATTTCCACTGGCCGTAGCAAACACCAAATGCAGATTTTCCCATAATGCCTCATCCTGGGGCAAGGGCAGTACTGTGGTAATCCCATCCTCGCCCAAGTCGGGTAAAAGGTTTATTAACGCGCGTCCACGTGAGGTTGGGCTGGCTTCTGGAAGCCTCCATACCTTCTCTCGATAAGCCTTCCCCCCAGAGGAGAAAAACAGAACCCACTGATGGGTATGGGCATTAAAGGAGCGCGTAACGATATCGTCCCCCCTTCTTCCTGCAGCTTTCCTTCCTCTCCCGCCTCGATTCTGAGAACGGAAAACATCTAACGGGGTGCGTTTAATAAAGCCATCACGCGTGATGGTCACCACCATCTGCCCTGGCTCTATTAAACTTTCATCAGTCTGATCTCCCTCATAATCCACAATTTCGGTTGCACGAGGGGTGGCAATCTCAGCCCGTACGGCCAAAAGTTCTTCCTGCATCACCTCTATACGACGGATCCGACTGGAAATAATCAACAACAGGGCATCAATCTTTTCAGCCACTTCCTGAAGTTCCTGCTGGATCTTGCTGCGTTCCAGGCCCGTAATACGCTGAAGGCGTAACTCCAATATACCCCGGGCCTGGGCCTCTGTAAGATGTACTTGACCATCTTGAACAATATTTCCCTCATCATCAATAAGAGAAAGTAATGGTTCTATATCCTTTGCAGGCCATGCCCGCTCCATTAAGGCATTACGAGCCTGAACCGTATCAGAAGAGGAGCGGATGAGAGCGATCACGTCATCAATATTGGATACGGCAATAACCAGCCCCACCAGCAAATGCCCCCTTACTCGAGCCTTGCCCAGGTCAAACCTTGCCCTACGCAAGATAACCTCTTCGCGAAAGGTAATAAATGCCTGAAGTGCATCTTTCAGCCCCATCAGGCGAGGTCGTCCATTATCCAGTGCCAGCATATTAACCCCAAAGGAGGTTTGCAGCTGGGTGTAACGATATAGATGGTTTAAGACAACATCGGGTGTGGCATCGCGTTTAACCTCTATCACCACCCGCATTCCTGAACGATCACTTTCATCGCGGATATCTGAAATGCCTTCCAGCTGCTTACTACGCACCAGATCTGCAATACGTTCAAGCATGGTAGCCTTGTTAACCTGATAGGGGATTTCCGTAATCACAATGGCGTTTCTATCCTTGCGGATTTCTTCAACTGAGGCTTTCCCGCGCACCAGAACAGAGCCACGGCCCGTCTCAAAACCGCTTCTAATCCCTGAGCGTCCCAGAATGATCCCACCTGTTGGAAAATCAGGGCCTGGTACAATCTTCATGAGCTCTGCCAAATCCAAGTCCGGGTTTGTAAGCAATGCCAGAGCCGCGTCAATAATTTCACCAGGGTTATGAGGGGGGATATTTGTCGCCATCCCCACGGCTATTCCTGAAGTACCGTTAACCAGTAAGTTCGGGTAAGCGGCCGGCAGAACAACCGGCTCTTCCTCACTTTCATCATAGTTGGGCTGGAAGTCCACCGTATCACGGTCAATATCATTCAGCAGAAAAGTCGCAGCCTTGGCCAAGCGGGCTTCTGTATAACGCATGGCCGCCGGAGAATCCCCATCAACCGAGCCAAAGTTGCCTTGCCCATCAATAAGCTTTACCCGCATTGACCAAGGCTGTGCCATCCGCACCATCGCCTCGTAAATGGAAGAATCACCATGCGGGTGGTATTTACCCATAACATCCCCCACCGCACGAGCTGATTTACGATAGGGTTTATCGGGCGTAAAGCCGCTTTCCTGCATGGAATACAAAATACGCCTATGAACAGGCTTAAGACCATCGCGCACGTCAGGCAGAGCCCTGCTGACAATAACCGACATGGCATAAGCCAAATAAGAAGACTGCATCTCCTGTACAATATTAACAGGCTGTATGTTTTGAGAAGGCTCTTCGGGAGGTGGGTTTTGGGTGTTAACTGTATCGTTCAAGATTTTTCCAACACGTTGTGAATAAAACTGAGCAGAAAGAATAATTTCTGGGCATGTTCAAAGAGTGAGCATATTCAAGGAGTAAGCCTTAGCCAGATCTGCAGGAGGAGAGGACTATTTATTCCCTATCACAGTCAGCCACTTTACAACAGGTGCGCTGGCTATTCTAGCCCGTTTACCAGAAGAACTCACCATAAAGGCCCAAACAAAATAGAGACCAGCATTCCCTGTTAAACTCTCTGGGATTAAAAGGGGATCTCATCGTCAAGATCCTGTCCCCCCATGGGAGCTGGCTCCCAGCCAGAACCACCCTGGTTCCGCGTTGATGAAGAACTTTCAATCTGGCGGGGAGGATTATAACCCTCCTCCATATCGGCCTCCCCTCCTCGTTGGCTATCAATAAGAACCAGCTCGCCACGGAAACGATCGATAATGATCTCAGTAGTATAACGCTCTACCCCGCTTTGGTCTGCCCATTTCCTGGTCTGTAAGCTACCTTCTATATAAACCTTGCGCCCTTTTTTAAGATATTTCTCAGCGACATCGCCTAGACGTTCATTAAAAATAACAACCTTGTGCCACTCTGTGCGCTCCCTGCGCTCGCCCGATGAACGATCATTCCAAGTATCGCTGGTGGCCACAGAAAAGGTCACAATCCTTGCGCCACTCTGACCTGTTCTTACCTCTGGGTCTCGCCCCAGGTTCCCTACCAGAATTACCTTGTTCACACTACCGGCCATTGTGCTTCCTATCTTAATTTTAATCTTACCATCATAACTTCAATAAGGCAGTTATTCTGCCAGAAATATCCCCTCCTGAACAGACCTTCAAGGAGAGTTAATAACCTTTACCTACTCTAGCCCCCTAAAAAGGGCCCGTTCAAAACAGGGGCTTAGAAAATGATCTTTCACAATCACATATTAATCGTTGATTCTTGTAGGATTTACCACCATATTCAACGGCCATGGGACAAGAATCTTCTTACAGCAAAACGCTACGTATTCGTGGGGCCAGAACCCATAACCTCAAGAACATCAATGTTGATATTCCCCGCAATGCCCTAACCGTTATTACTGGGCTTTCAGGCTCTGGGAAATCTTCCTTGGCGTTTGATACCATTTATGCTGAAGGCCAACGGCGCTATGTGGAAAGTCTCTCCGCTTATGCTCGCCAGTTTCTGGAGCTGATGGGCAAGCCAGATGTGGACTTAATTGAGGGGCTTTCCCCCGCTATCTCCATTGAGCAGAAGACCACGTCACGCAATCCACGCTCTACGGTTGGCACCATTACCGAGATTTACGATTATATGCGCCTGTTATGGGCGCGGGTAGGTACCCCCTATTCCCCTGCGACAGGCCTGCCCATTGAGGCCCAAACCGTTAGCCAAATGGTTGACAGGATTATGGCCCTTCCCGACAATAGCCGGGTGATGATCCTAGCCCCCATCATCCGCGATCGAAAAGGAGAATATCGTAAGGAGCTGGCAGAACTCCAACGCAAGGGTTTTACCCGGGTTAAAATTGATAATACCCTTTACGCTATAGAAGAGGCCCCAAACCTTAACCGCAAGCTGCGCCATACTGTTGAAGCTGTTATTGATAGGCTTGTTATTAAACCTGGCATCGAAACACGCGTAGCTGATAGTATAGAAACCGCTCTTTCTCTTACCAATGGCATTGTCTATGTTGAAGAAGTTCCCCGTGAGGGAGAAGAGGCCGTTTTTGAGCGTATTGTTTTCTCAGCCCATTTTTCCTGTCCTGTCAGTGGCTTTACGTTAGAAGAAATAGAACCCCGGCTTTTCTCTTTCAATGCCCCACAAGGGGCATGTCCTGAATGTGATGGGTTGGGGGTAGAGTATTTTTTTGACCCCACCCTAATTGTGCCTGATATAACACGCACCCTTGCCCAAGGCGCTATTGCTCCTTGGAAAGACCAAAACCCCCTTTACCTACAAACCCTATCCAGTATCGTCCGCCATTATGGCACAGACATGCAGACCCCTTGGGAGAAACTGCCTGAGGAGGCACGTAAGACCATTCTTTTCGGCAATAATGAGGAGATTGATTTTACCTATAATGATGACGGGAAAAATTATACCGTTCGAAAGAAATTCGATGGCGTGGTGACTACTCTCAGCAAACGGCTTAAGCAGACAGAGAGCGCATGGGTGAAAGATGAGCTTTCCCACTATCAGGCAGAAAAGCCCTGTCATGTCTGTCAGGGAGCCCGTCTAAAACCAGAGGCATTAAGCGTAAAAATAGCTGGCAAGACGATTGCTGAGGCCACAAATCTTTCCATTCAGGATTCACACGAATGGTTTGCAAACGTAGAAGCCACCCTGAGCCCGCAAAAGGCTGAAATCGCTCAACGTATCTTGCGGGAAATCCTTGAACGCCTGCAATTTCTCAACAATGTTGGGCTGAATTACCTTACCTTATCACGCGGGTCTGCGACCCTTTCAGGGGGGGAAAGCCAGCGTATACGCCTTGCCAGCCAGATAGGCTCTGGCTTGACTGGTGTGTTATATGTTCTTGACGAACCCTCTATTGGCCTGCACCAACGTGACAACGATAGATTGCTTGCCACGTTAGAAAGACTAAAAAAACTTGATAACACCCTTATTGTGGTAGAACACGATGAAGAGGCTATCCGCAGCGCAGATTACCTGGTGGATATGGGCCCAGGAGCCGGCATTAATGGGGGCACTGTCGTCGCTCATGGAACCCCTGAAGAGGTTGCACAAAACCCAGCCAGTATAACAGGGGCCTATCTTTCTGGAAAAAAACGTATTGAGATCCCCGCCAAACGTCGGCCAATCAACAAAAAAAACATGCTTACCCTTACGGGTGCCAGGGGCAATAACCTTAAAAACATCACTGCTCGCTTCCCGTTAGGCACCTTTACTTGTGTAACAGGTGTTTCAGGAAGCGGTAAATCAACCCTTGTTATTGATACCCTCTATAAAGCCCTTTCCCGCCAGTTCATGGGTGCTAACCAAACCCCTGCTCCCTATGATGGCATTAAGGGATTAGACAAACTGGATAAGATTATTGATATCGACCAATCCCCCATTGGCCGTACCCCCCGCTCTAACCCTGCAACCTATACAGATCTGTTTACCCCTATCCGCAACTGGTTTGCTGAACTGCCAGAAAGTAAGGCCCGAGGCTATAAGGCCGGTCGTTTTTCCTTTAATGTTAAAGGGGGCCGATGTGAATCTTGCCAAGGGGATGGCGTATTAAAAATTGAAATGCACTTCCTGCCTGATGTTTATGTGACCTGCGATACCTGCAAGGGACAACGCTATAATCGTGAAACCCTTGAAATTCGTTTTAAGGGCAAATCCATCGCTGATGTTTTGGCCATGACTATTGATGAGGCTGTTCCCATCTTTTCAGCTGTGCCCCGTATTCGTGATAGGCTAGAGATTCTCCAAAAAGTAGGCCTAGGCTATATTACTCTTGGCCAGCAAGCCACCACCCTTTCCGGCGGTGAAGCCCAGCGTATTAAGCTTTCTAAGGAGTTGGCCAGAAAAGCAACTGGAAGAACCGTTTATATTCTCGACGAACCCACTACAGGCCTCCATAGTGAGGACGTCAAACATCTTCTCGAGGTTCTTCACGCCCTAGTTGACCAGGGAAATACCATTATTGTCATTGAACACAACCTGGATGTGATTAAAACGGCTGATTGGATTTTAGATATTGGCCCCGAAGGAGGAAATGCGGGAGGAGAAATTGTTGCTGAAGGCACTCCTGAAATAATTGCCACCCATAGCCAAAGCTATACGGGCCAGTTCCTTAAACCCATATTGGCAAGAGGGTATTAGCAAGTAATCCCTTAAAACCAAAAAGCACACCTTATAAGACGTTTTATTATAAAATGTTTTAATGGTATAGGCCGTTCTTGTTATGTAAAAAGACCTTTTTATGTAAAGCAACCTTTTCTTTCTTCTCCCAGTGCCTTCCCCTGGTTGTGCTCTTGTCCCCTTTTTTATAGACCCCATATGAATGGTTATAACATTTGCTGGAGGGTCACATCATGGATGCTTTTGAAACAATAGGCTTTATCGGCTACGGTGCCATGGCCTCTCGCATGGGGGCTAACCTTAAAAAAGCGGGGTATTCCATTGTGGCCTACACACCTTCTGGCAAGGGAGGAACAGATACCACTATTCCATTTTTCTCCAGCCCCAAAGCGGTAGCGGAAAAAACAAACTGTGTTATTATTTGTGTTCCTAAGGATTGCGATCTGGCAACTTCCACCTATGGACCAGAAGGCGTTTTTGCCGGACTAAAAAAGGGTAGCTTGGTGATTAACACCAGTACCGTTTCCCCAGAAGCATCGGAAACCCTTTACCATTACGGTAAAGACCGTGGGATTGATGTTTTAGATGCTCCTGTTTCAGGCAGTACGCCAGAGGCAGAAGCAGCACAGTTAATTATTCTGGCTGGTGGTGAAAACCAGGCTTTTGAAAAAGCCCAACCTATTTTTAACCACATTGGACGCATTGCTCTTCATGCAGGCCCTGCCGGACATGGTGCACGGTTGAAACTGGTGGTTAATGGTATAATGGGGGCAACCCTTGCGGTTATCGCAGAGGGCGTAGCCTATGGTGAAGCCTCCGGTATTGAAAGGGATACGCTCTATCATGCCCTCTCAGAGCTTGCTGTGATTTCCCCCCATCACAAACGTAAACTTGGTCTCGCACAGAAAAAAGACTTTTCTCCCACATTTCCTGGCTCATTAATGCTTAAAGATATGGGCCTTCTGATGAATGCAGCCCTCGCCGTTAAGGCAGCCCTCCCCACTATGGCAGTAGCAACACAACAACTGACCCGTTCAACCAAAGCTTATCCCACACAAGATTATTCTGCCCTTTTAGGGCTTGTGGAAAAAGAAGAATAAAAAACAAGCCCTATAAGACGGTGCTCTGTGGGTTAAGGGGGCCATTTTCTTTATCTCTCTTACATTCTCTATCCTATTTAATCATTCTCTGTCCTATTTAACCTATTGAATTTTCTACCCTCAAAGCCTCTCGCTAATCTTCAGCTCTGCAATAAATAGTCTTTTGAGCCAAAGTTTTAACAGGCTTCTGGCCTGCAATCAGCATTATTTCTTCATAGGCGGAGTCCAGTTCTTCTAATCCCTACCCGCTTTACCTACACTTCTCGCTTTGCCTACACTTCTAGTAAGAATACTCTTTTTGGAAGCGTCGTAGAATTAAGGTTTTTTCTCCTCTTCTTCGACGTATTCTGCTTGTTAATATTATCCCTCTTGCTGTTTTAGTTGTTACCCTGCTTTATCTTAACCAATTTCAAAGCAGCCTGATTACCGCAGAAGTTACAGCTTTAAGGGAGCAGGCCTCAAGAATTCCTCCCTCCACGATACCCCTTCTCTCGCTGCCCACATGTAGGCAGTCTATAAGCAGCTTAAGGGTTTTTGCTCACATAGGCTGCAAGAACCGCCAGCCAATCTCCTACATTCCGTCTTTTTTGCCAACCTCCACTTCTCTTCCCCCTCTGATGACCAAGAGGATGACCGGGAGGGTTCATTGAGCGGTTTAAATCTCTCCTGGCAAGGGCTAAAGGCAGCCACGGCATTATCTCCTTCCGAGAAAGAGCATAGGAAGGTTGCTTCTTCAGCAGGTCCAATGCGCGCTTTTTCACGATCATTTCGTAAGCGGTTGCCATTTCTTCAGGAATTCCTTTTTCTGTGGCCTTCACTCGATCAGAATGCCATTCTTGCAAAAAAACCTCTGGCAAAAAAAAACGCCCAGCTTTTAATAACGAAAATAAGAAACGTCTCTGTCGAGCCATTTCAAAAATTGTTCCAGCATGGCTGGCCTGCTCAAGGGCAGACTTTTCCTTTACCCCTAAAATTTCTGCCAGCAAGGCGTGGAGAAGCCCCGCACTGGCCTGAAGGGTATTCTGCCAATCGTCCCAGCTATTAACCCCTTGTAACTCTTGCTCCACCGCTTCGATCATGGCCAGAAGAGAAGAACGATGCACTTTTTCCATAGCGAGCATCTCAAGCAATGGCTTGGCCACTTCATGATATTCGCCCTGCCCCTCAAGAGTTTCATACCACCATTGTAGCCGTATAAAACCCGCCATCGCTCCATTCCGTTCATAAGAATGGCGGATATAGGTTGCTTTTAACATTTCATGATAAAAAGCAACCAAAACAAAACACTCTTCCCTTTTTTCCTGGGGAGCACACACTATACAAAAGAATAGATCTGGGTCTGCGTTGCGAACCAATTGACCACAAGGTGAAAGATTTTGCGAAAAAAATAATTTGTTTTTAGCTGCGTTATCACTCATATCATGTTAGACTTCTGTAAAGGAAAACGATTTATTTCTTTGCTCTATAAAAATTACCTGACATTCTTGCCTCTCATCATGCCTCATCCCACAAAGTTGGGGCAAAGGGGCTGTACCAGGTTTTCTTGTTTTAAAAGCTTTTAGGAGATTTAATAGTATGACTTTTGAACTTCCAAACCTTCCCTATGCAGCCAACGCCCTTGCTGCACGCAATATGTGCCAGGAAACTCTAGAGCTCCATCATGATAAGCACCATCAGGCCTATGTTACCGCTCTTAACGGGTTTGTGGAACAAAACGCCTCCTTGCAGGGTAAAACATTGGAAGATATTGTAAAGCTTTCTTATAACAAGCCAGATATGGCTGGCATTTTTAATAACTCAGGCCAGCATTGGAACCATATTATCTTCTGGCAGTCCCTTTCTCCCCAAGGGGGAACCATCCCTAGCAAACTGGCAGAAAAAATCAAGGCTGACTTTGGCTCCGAAGATAGCTTTAAAGATGCTTTCCGCAATGCTGCAGCCACACAGTTTGGTTCAGGCTGGGCTTGGTTGGTGCTTGATCCCTCTGGGAAGCTGAAGGTTACAAAAACTGCCAATGGCTCAAATCCCCTTGCTGAAGGCCATGGGAAAGTTCTTCTGGGGCTAGATGTGTGGGAACATTCCTATTATCTGGACTTCCGTAACCGTAGACCTGATTATATTCTTAACTTCCTGAATCAGCTGGCTAACTACGAATTTGCTGAAGCCCAGCTCTTGGCAGCCTAAAATTTTTACCAAAGCCTGGTTTTTTCAAAAACCAGGCTTACTGATTAACATACCCTTTGCCCCCAAAAACAGGATACGGATATGGTTACGCATATTTTGGTTATCGGTAGCCTGAATATGGATATGGAAGTAGATGTTGAACGTTTCCCACAACCAGGGGAAACCATTATCAGCCGTAATTTTTCTATGTCCTTTGGTGGAAAAGGAGCCAATCAGGCTGTTGCAGCCGCACGACTCGGTGGAAAAGTCAGTATGCTTGGTGCCGTGGGCGATGATGAATACGGCACACAGATTCTTACCAACCTTGCCCGTAACAACATTGACCATACCCTTGTAAAAACACAGAAAGATCATTCTTCTGGAAAAGCGATTATTACCCGTAGCCGCGGACAAAATACGATCATGGTTATCCCTGGAGCAAACCACAGCATAACAGAGCATGATCTTGATGCCGCTAGTGTGTTAATTGAGCAGGTCGATGTTTTGTTAATTCAATATGAATTGCCAAAAGAGGTGATCATAAAAGCCATCAAGCTCGGCCATCATTACAATAAAACTGTCATTGTCAATCCTGCTCCTATGCTCTCCCTCCCCCAAGACATCCGCCAGCAGGTTTCATATTTTATTCCTAATGAGCACGAAATTTTCTCCCTGGCCCAATATCATACCCAAACACCAGAAGAGATCATTCTCTCTTGCCCTGCACGTATGATTATGACGTACGGGGAGAAAGGCGTTCTTTACAGTCTAGACCAAAAACAGGTAGAACAACTACCCGCTCCGAAGGTTAATACTATCGACACTACTGGGGCCGGAGATTGTTTTTGCGGAGCCTTTAGTGTTTTCCAGAAAACCTATCCCCTAAACCAAGCCATTGAACGAGCGATAAAGGCTTCTGCCCTGGCAGTGACCAAACCTGGTGCGCAATCAGCCATGCCGTATCTAGATGAGCTCTCCTTCGATTAAAAAATCTCCTCCTAAAGCTGTCCTATACCGATGCATCATCCCCACTCTTCTGATGTTTTTCTCCTTTTTGATGATCAAATAAAGGGAACAAGCCAGCTTTTTTCTAACCCCCTTGTAAAAATCTCCTGCCAGCGTCCGGAAGAGCTTGTTGGCTGTCTACAAAAAATGGACTCTCTACGCCAGAAAGGGTGGTTTTTGGCCGGCTATCTCTCTTACGAAGCGGGTTACACCCTTATGGAATTTCCCAAAACGCTTCATCCTACACGAACTGCCAGCACACCTATTTTGGAATTTTATGCCTTCAAGGCTCCACAATTTCTTACGTCTTCTGAAGTAGAAACCTTTCTTCTTCAGCAAAGCTCATCACATGCTTCAAAATTAGCCTCTCCTCCTGTTATCACCAATATCCATGCTGGGGTAACGTTTGAAACTTACCAGCAAAATTTTCAAAAAATTACCCAGGCCCTTCTTAATGGAGAAATTTACCAGATCAATTATACCTTTCCCCTGCATTTTCAATTTCAGGGGGCTTTCTCGACCCTGTATCAAAAATTACGAAAAACCCAAAAAACAGCTTATAGTGCTTGGCTTTCATTACCTGATTATTCCATTATTTCTCTCTCACCAGAGTTATTTTTTAAAAAACAACACCACCTCATTCAAACACGTCCCATGAAAGGAACCATACAAAGGGGCAAAGATCAGGCTGAAGATTTGCATCTTCAACACACCATGCTTGCCGATAGCAAAACCCAGGCTGAAAACCTGATGATCGTTGACTTATTACGGAATGATCTCTCACGTATCGCTCAAAACCATTCGGTGAAAGTTGAACAGCTTTTTAAAATAGAAACTTACGAAACCCTTCATCAGCTGGTTTCTTCCATCACAGCACACATCTCCCCTACCCTCTCTTTACAGGAAATATTAAAAGCGCTTTTCCCCTGTGGGTCAGTAACAGGTGCGCCTAAATACGCCGCCATGAAACTGATCAACCATTTAGAAGCAGCCTCCAGAGAAGTTTATACAGGCGCTATTGGCTATATTACGCCTGATAATGACATGTGCTTTAACGTTCCCATTCGCACCTTATTTATTAAACAGTCCGGTCATGGCACTATGGGGATAGGAAGCGGCATTGTTATGGATTCTGATGTGCAGAGCGAATGGAAAGAATGTTTTCTAAAAGCAGATTTTCTAAAAAAAACCAATAACAGCTTTCAGCTTATCGAAGCTCTCTACTTGCCTTCTTTTACAAAATCCACTTTTCAAAGAGTGCCAAATCACTTATTGCGGCATTTAGAACGTCTTAAAAATTCGGCCCAGGTTTTTGGCTTTACCATGCCAGAGGAGCCTATAAAAAATGCCCTTCTGGATTTCTGCCAAACTCTTTCTTCTGCGGCTCAGAAAATTCGGTTAACACTGGATCAAACAGGGCATTTTACCCTCACAGCCTCGGTTGCTGAAGAGCCCGTAGGTGTTCAACTCATTCGTATAGAGCTGGAGGAAAAGGTTTCATCTACGGATATTTTCCTTTACCATAAAACCACCCACCGCCCACTTTATACAAAATATTGGGACCTATGCCAAAAACAAGGCCTTTATGATTGCCTGTTTATAAACCAGCATCATATCATTACGGAATCAACCCGGCACAATTTTTTTATAAAACAGGGGGACATCTTTTACACCTCTCCTCTCTCCTCAGGCCTACTGGATGGTATCACCAGAAGGCTTCTCCTCGAGCAGAAGCAAAATATTTACCGGGAAAAAAACCTTACTTGTCAGGATATCCTCAATGCAGATGAGCTTTATCTGACCAATGCGGTAAGAGGGATGGTTAAGGTAAAACTATGCCCACAAACCCTTTTTGAGCTCACTCAACTGGGCTATAAAAAAGTAACAGCTTGAATCAAATACCCCAAGTTTTAACCCCATAAAGAGGCTTTTTTTCAAAAGACTCCTATGGGGTTTTAACAAGCTTAGGAATAAACCAGCTGACTTAAATAATAGCTGTTCATTTAAACGACAGCTGTTAATAATGGCTTACCTGCAAAATGGTCTTCCAGATTTCTAAAAACCAAATCACCCATGGCAAGGCGTGTTTCACGGGTTGCGCTAGCCTGATGGGGAGAAATCACCACATTGTCCATAGATTTTAACTCTGCTGGCACATTGGGTTCATGCTCAAAAACATCAAGTGCAGCACCCGCTATGGTTTTTTCCTGCAAAGCCTTCACAAGGGCTT
Source organism: Entomobacter blattae (assembly GCF_014672835.1). Taxonomy (NCBI): domain Bacteria; kingdom Pseudomonadati; phylum Pseudomonadota; class Alphaproteobacteria; order Acetobacterales; family Acetobacteraceae; genus Entomobacter; species Entomobacter blattae. Next base: position 2,417,782 of record NZ_CP060244.1, read on the forward strand.
TTTCATCCACCACACTTCCACGGGCTACGTTAATAATCACTCCCTCTGGGCCAAGGGCCTCCAATACTTCCTGGTTAATGGTATGCAGGGATTTTGGGCCACCACTGGCAGCAATAAATAAAACCTTAACCTTTTTAGCAAGGTCAACCAGATTGGGAACATAGACATAAGGAACGTCATCATGCGAACGGGGATCAAAATAATAGATACTCCCTTCAAAAGGCACCAGACGTTTGGCAATATTGCGCCCAATATGGCCTAATCCCATAATACCGAACGGTTTCCCACTGACGGTTCTCCCCAGTGGCATGGTCTCTTTTCCCCATTTTTCAGCCCGTATAAAACGATCACCAAGTGCAAGGTTTCTTAAGAGCGAAATCATTAAGCCAATGGCCATATCTGCAACATCATTGGTTAATACCCCTGGTGTTGTGGTGACCCGTACCCCCCTGGCCTTTGCTTTCTCTAAATCAACAGCATCTGTTCCCACGCCATTGATAGCAATAATTTCCAGATTGGGAAGGGCATCAAAAATTTTCGGTGCCAAACCACTCCCACCACCAGTCGCAACGCCCTTTATCCGTTCTGCCAGGGCTGTATCAGGAAGATCACCTGTATAATGATGAACCTCAAAAGCCTCATTCAAGCGCTTTTCAATTTCAGGCATCATACGTTCTATCTGAAGAATCACAGGCTTCATTCTAAAAATCCTTTTTTGTAATACTTAGTTTAAAAGATACCATAACAAAACCAAAAAATTAACCGCTTTCACCTATCCTGGAAGAGAAAGTGACAACGTGCCGACATGCTCAAACTGCGCTGTAATTTTTGACCCTTTTTCCACAAAAATCGTCCCTGTGGTAGAGCCTGTCGTAACGGCTGTGCCTGCAGGAACACACTCTTCACTTTCCAAGGCATGATTAACAATCCAAGTGAGGCCCCTGATTGTATCGCCTGCAGAATTTCCCCCCTTATGCTGGGCTCGAATCTCACCGTTAATAGTCAACGTAATGGGCTCTTCTACCGGAACCAACGTTTTCCAATTCTCCATGGGCTTTCCAATAATCAAGGCCCCGTGGCTTCCCTGATCGGCCTGGTTTATAAAAAAGGTCTGCTTTCCCATATCGACAAAACGGGTATCAACCAGCTCAATAGCGGGATGAACAGTGGCTATGGCTGCAAGAATATCTTCAGCAGTGTAAGGATTTTCCCTTCTGAGAAAGGTTTTTCCAAAACGGTAGACAATCTCGGCCTCAACCCCCACTTTATAATAATCCCGGACATTCACACTTTCTACATTTTCAAAAAAAGTCTGATTCCATATGGCGGCCCCGAAAGGCTGGCCATCAGGTTTGGGGGCACCCACCTTCCAGGCAACAATCGGACCATACCCACTACCTAGCAACGCATGGGCAACCCCATTTTGTATGGCAAACATCTCTTCCCAGCTCTCAGGAATTCCCCCCTCAGGAAGAGAAGCCAACTGGGTATGGGTTTTTCTAGCTTGCAATAAGGCTTTTATAGAAATTTCAGGGTTAAATGACATCGTAAAATGACCTTGTTTAATATAGTTATATTGCCCCACAAGATTGCCGAATGACTAACCTGGTAGGAAGTGTAACACGTTCGAGGGGTAAGGCCCGGTTGGCAATACGGCGCAACAAGAGCCTTCCTGCGACCTCTCCAACCTCTTGGGAACGGGTAGAAACTGTCGTCAAGGCTGGCCAGATAGAATCCGCAATAGGGAAATCGTCCACTCCGATCACACTAAAATCTTGTCCTGGAATATATCCCTTTGCATGCAGGGCATTCATAACACCGAGTGCAATAAGATCGTTAAAGCAGATTGCCGCTGTGACAGAAGGGGCACGTTCTAAAAGCATATCCAGCCCTTTTGCACCTTCATAAACATTCAGAGCAGTGGGAATAATATAGTCCGTAGAAAGATGTTCTCTTTTCATGATCCGAATAAAACTCTCCAACCTCTCCTGTCCTGCAGATGTTTTCGAGGACCCTCCTATAAAAGCGATATGGCGATGATTAAGGCGGATAAGATGCAAAATAGCCAGTTCTATCCCTTGGGCATAATCTGCTCCCACATAATCCCCTTTTTTCTCGTTTATTCTGCGTAGCACCTGCACATAGGGCATATTCAGCCGTTCTAGCTCATATAAAAGGGTTAAGGGTGTGTTGATCGCGGGGCAAAAAATCAGACCATCCATATTATGCTCTTTAAATCTCTGCAAAAGGTAACTCTGACGCTCAACAGAGTCTTGGCTATTAGCCAGAAACGAAAAATAATTCTGTTTTTGTAAGAAACAATCCAACCCTACCATCACCTCAGAGATGCTTGGATTGGCAATATCACATACCAAAAGACCAATAATCTGGGTTTTACCCTCACGCAATATGGCAGCACTGCGGTTATAGACGTACCCTAACTCTTCCATGGCTGCCTCAACTTTTTTACGGGTGTTAAAAGCAACCAATGGGCTTTTACGCAACACCAAAGAAGCTGTTGACCGCGAAACGCCCGCTTTTTGGGCCACCTGCAAAAGGTTAACTTTGCCTTTACGAGAAGAGTTATTATTGATTATATCCATTGATAAAAAAAACAGCTTTTAATTATAGGTGCTGTCTCCTTCTTAAGCTCTGCCTTTTACGCTTTTCTCCCTTCTGCCGTGGAGAGATAGAGATAAAAATTCCTCCACCCTCGGCAGAGGGCCCTTATAATGCTCTTACTCCTAATTTTGTACCGATCCAACAGTTTTTATTAAAAACACTCTTTTTTGTTTTTAGGCTTTACCTCTTTTTCCATAAGGCACAAAATACCCTTAAATATCTAATGGTTTTACCATTATGGTTATTCTTCGTTTCTTTTTATTATCTCTGTTGAAAAATGATGCTTTCTCCAAAACTCGCTAAAATGTGAGCACTTTTTTCTTGTATATTGGATCGATCCGTATTTGAGTAATAAGAAATCGATTATTAATTTTACACAAACTGAGAATCTAACAAAGCCAGAACTAAAACACGCCATTAGTAAGATCCTTTAATTTTAGTAGGTATTTTCCTTAACTACTTTATTCAAAATCTTGTTCCGCATTGTTTTAATTCTCAAAACTTAAAGAGTTTTTAGATGAACGACCCATCTCCACAGCTTCACCAACAGGCACCTGCCGAGGTATCTTTATCTGCCATTAGGAAAACTGCCTTAAGCAGTTCCTTTGGCAGTGCGTTGGAATATTACGACTTTGCTCTTTTTAGCCTAGCAGCTGCCCTTGTTTTTAAGCCTCTTTATTTTAATTTTCCAAAATGGGGTATTGTCTTTACCATGGCAACTTATGCCCTGGGCTTTGTTGTTCGCCCGCTTGGTGGGATTATCTTCGGCTATATCGGAGACAGAGTGGGCCGAAAAACGGTTCTGGTTTCTACCATTACCCTTATGGGGCTTTCTACCGCTTGCATTGGCATAATTCCTACCTCGCAACAAATTGGATTATGGGCACCTGCCTTACTCATTTTCCTGCGTATCCTGAATGGTCTTGGTGCAGGAGCAGATCAAGCAGGGGCTGCTATTTTGATGACTGAGCTCTCACCAAAATCAAAACGTGGCTTTTATGCTTCTCTTCCCTTTATGGGAATCCAGATTGGTACTGTAGCAGCTTCTCTTCTATTTCACTTTCTTTTTAATAACTATTCTGCCGAAGTTGTGGTTTCTGGTGGTTATTGGCGTATCCCTTTTGTAGGAAGCTTGCTTATCCTGGTTGTTGCACTTTACCTACGTCTCACCATGAAAGAATCCCCTGTCTTCGAGAAAGCCCAAATCAGTAAAAAAGAACCGCTTTCCCTAAGCCAGCTTCTGGTTACATCCAAAAGAACCTTGCTCCGGGGTATTGGGTTGCGCCTTGCCGAAAATGGTGGATCTTCTATCTATCAGGTTCTTGCCCTTTCCTTCATTGTGGAACAAGTCCACACTTCCAAAGATACCGGGGCTCTATCCTTGGTTCTAGCAGCTATCGTGGGAGCCTGTATCGTTCCCATTGCTGGAACACTGACAGATAAATTTGGGCGTGTAAAAGTCTATCGGGCGTTTGCGATCATGCAATTTATTACTGCCCTGCCCGCTTGGTGGCTATTTACCCTTAACAACCATATTATTACCTTTATGACCCTAAGCTTTGTGCTTGGCTGTGCAACATGGGGAATGTTTGGCGCTCAAGGGGCCTTTATTCCAGAAATGTTTGGAAGCCGCGCCCGGTATACTGGCGTTTCAGTTGCCCGAGAAGCTTCAGCCGTTATCGCCGGTGGGATAGCCCCCCTCGTTGGAAGCCTTATTATCCACTATACAGGCCAAATGACAGGCCACCCAATATTGGCTTGGGTTCCAATTGCCCTTTATCTCATGATCTTGGGCGCCTTTACCATCTACACAACATTTCAAATTCCAGAAGTTGCCCAAAGGGATCTTAGTGATCCCAGAGATGCGATCGACGCACCAGATAGCCTGATAAAAATCTAAACACTCATATAAAAAGCTCCCATAAAAGGGAGCTTTTTATAATTCTAAGTTTTTATAACCCTAAGACTGTTTTTAGGGTTTATTCAGGTTATTTCTTTTTTTGGCTAGCGGAATCATTTGCAGGGGCAGGGGCCGCGGCGCTACTGACCACAGTTGTAATGGTGCTTTTAATCACCTTTACTTTTACCCCTGGAGAGATTTCAACTTCAATTTCATCAGAATCTTCTAAACTTTTTTGTACAACCCCAACAATTCCACCGGCAGTAACGATTTTATCGCCCCTGCGAATTTTATTAAGCTGCTCCTTATGTTCCCTGGCTTTTTTTTGCTGCGGGCGGATCATAATAAAATATACAATAGCAAAAACACCCAAATATGGGACAATGGCTAAAAGGGTTGAGCTATTAAAGCCTCCTTCTGCGCTTTGGGCATAGGCTGGTGAAACAAAAAAATTCAATAGTTCCATTATTGCATCCATCTCCAACATTACTAAAATACAGTATCTCTTGTGAGTTGAACCATAATGGCCCAAATTCTTCCGTCAAGTAAGGAAAAGAAAAAACCGATGGACAATAAGACTTTATCGTCAATCATTCCATTTTTACAACGCATTGCCAGCAGCTTGGAACGCCTTGCTCCCCCTCCCCCCCAAGCCGAAACCCTCCACACAGGGACAGCCTTTCTCTGGCAGCCAGAACTTTCCCAGCTTCAGCGGATAGAGCATGTTGCCTATGTAGAGCTTGATAAACTCCAAGGAATAGACCAACAAAAGCAGCTTGTTATGGAAAACACCTTTCATTTCTCACAAGGGCTTCCAGCTAACAACACCATGCTATGGGGGGCCCGTGGCATGGGTAAATCATCCTTGGTAAAAGCCTGCCATGCTTGGGTCAATAGCCAAATTCACGAAGAGAGCAACCAGATTGTACTTATTGAAATTGAGCGCGATGACCTGGCCACCTTGCCCTTGCTCCTCTCCTTACTACGGCAAAGCCAAAGGCGTTTTATCCTCTTTTGTGATGACCTCTCCTTTGAGAAGGAAGATGCTGACTATAAAGCTCTTAAATCCGTATTGGATGGAGGGATTGCCGGCAAACCTGCCAATGTGCTTTTTTATGCAACCAGTAACCGCAGGCACCTTATGCCACGTGATATGATTGAAAATGAGCGCTCTACAGCTATTTCCCCTTCTGAAACTATTGAAGAAAAGGTCTCACTCTCTGACAGGTTTGGTTTATGGATTGGCTTTCATAACTGCAGCCAAGAGACATATCTGGAAATGGTCAGCACCTATGCTAAGGCTCGATCGCTTAATATAGACCAGACCACTCTATTTCAAAAGGCCAATAGCTGGGCTGTAACCAGAGGGGCTCGTTCTGGGCGGGTCGCCTATCAGTTTATAGAAGATCTCACCGCACGCCTCCACGAAAAACACCTATAAATTTCCCTCTCATCAAGATCTTTTCCTCGCGTGCTTATAGCAAGATAAAGGAAGCAATAAAACGAAAACGGTCAAGCCTTTATTAACCAGAAAGAATATTAACTTGGCTCAATGAACTAATGTGCTACCCTATGTTAATCGAATAGAGGGTTAATACCGTGCGAGCTAAAGAATTAAAGACAGAAATCAAAACCTATCATTCCTCATAGGAGAAAATATCCTCGTTTAATAAAGCAGTATCGCTCCTGATCAAAAAAGGTCTTGAGATGGTAAAAAGTGAATAGCCTATAACCAAACACAGGCTATTTCTCTTTATCGGGTAAGGAAATCGCCGATAAAATCATAAAAAATTATAAAAATAGTTTTATACCATCAATAACCACAAGTCCCTTATACTGCGTGATATGATTAGAAATGAGCGTTCTAATGAATCATGAACGTTCTACGACACCCTCCTTCTGCAAAGAGCGAAGAATCTCTTGCTTTCCGATCCCTTTAGCTTGTGGATTGACGTTCATCATCAGCTTTTTCAGGCGAAGCACTAAGAATGCAGGCGATATTGCCTATCATTGTGGAACCTTTTTAAAAAGACCCCGGCATTATTTTCCCAGAATTGTTTTCTCAGAATTGTTTTCCATGAAGTTGCCCTAAAACGGGATTGCCTTAAAACTCGATGAACCTTTATGCGTCGCTGTTACTGGTCATCAGCTTGGGCTATACTGCCTGATTTTCCAACCTCGGCTATTTTTATTTTTCACGAATTTATTGCCCCCTCTTCTACCGCGCATGAGCTTTCGGCCAGAGAACAGTAAAAATGAGATTCCCGCTAAGCTCGCTATTCCCCAAAACTCTGATCGAGGCAGAACAGAATAGGTCATGGTCTTTTTTTGACGGTCAACAAAGCCTTAACAGCAACGTTAATGTGTGGTTTGGCCGCATAGAGCGCAATACGAAATACAACCTGGCTCTTTTCCGAAAAGACAGTAGCCTTTTCAGTAATCAAAGATGCATGGATCATATCAAACATCTGCTATTCATCGTTCCTTAAAGGAATATATCCCTTATTGTAAAGAGCGCCTATTCTCGCCCGATAACACTCTCATCGCCCATATAAGGTCGCAAAACCTCTGGTATGGTAATGCTCCCATCATTATTCTGGTAATTTTCCATGACAGCAATAAGGGTACGGCCCACTGCTAGCCCAGACCCATTAAGGGTATGAACAAAATCAACACTTCCATCTGCCTTACGATAACGGGCATTCATGCGGCGCGCCTGAAAAGCTCTGGTATTGGAACAGGATGAAATTTCCCGCCACGCTTTTTGCCCCGGTAACCAGGCTTCAAGGTCATAGGTTTTGACTGCACCAAACCCTGTATCCCCCGAACAGAGAAGCATCCTACGGTAAGGAATACCCAAGCGTTCCAGCACTGTTTCTGCGCAACGGGTCATTCGCTCATGCTCTTCTTCACTATGCTCTGGCGTTGTTATGGAAACCAACTCAACCTTTTGAAACTGGTGTTGACGCAGCATGCCACGGGTATCCTTACCGGCCGCTCCAGCTTCACTTCTAAAACAAACAGAAAGGGCCGTAAGGCGTTGGGGAAGCCTATCAACCGCAAAAATCTCGCCGCCCGCCATAGCTGTAAGAGAGACCTCCGCCGTAGGGATAAGCCACATGCCTTGCTCCGTTCTAAAGGACTGGTCTGCAAATTTAGGCAATTTATCAGTTCCATACATCGAGTTGGCATTCACCAATACCGGAACTGAAACTTCCGTATAGCCAAACTCCCTGGTATGAAGATCTAGCATAAACTGGCCCAAAGCCCTTTCTATACGAGCAAGGTGACTCCTTAATACCACAAAACGAGCCCCGGAAATTTTTCCTGCTACCGCAAAATCCATTTCATCGAGTGCTTCACCCAGTTCAAAATGTTGCAGGGGGATAAATGAAAAATCTCGCCGCTCACCAACCTGATGGATTTCCAGATTATCAGCCTCATCTTTCCCATCGGGCACAGAAGGGTCCAACTGGTTCGGCAGTTCTGAAAGAATAGTGTGAATCTTGGCATCCAGCTCAGCTGCGTTTTGTTCCAAGGCCTCCATATCATTGCGCAACTGCACCGCCTCAGTCTCTAAGGTAGAACTATCAAGCTTGCCTCGTTTAAGAATACCAATTTCCTTGGCCAGGGCTTTACGACGTGTTTGTTTTTCCTGTACGGCTGTAACGGCACTTTTCCTCTGGGAATCCAATGCCAGGATTGCTTCTGCTATAGGTGGCATGCCCCTTCTGGCCAAGGCGTTATCAAACCCTGATGGATCCAGGCGGAGTTGACGAAGATCATGCATGGAAGGCCTCTTTCTTTCTCAACATCTTTTGGTTAGGCATTTTCCCCTGGCTTGTCTGTGGGGGCAGAAACAAGGCGGGCGCTAATAATGGAAATTTCATATAGCACAATCAAAGGAAGTGCCAATCCTGTTTGTGTAATAACATCCGGCGGTGTTAAAATGGCAGCAATAACAAAAGCCCCGACATAGGCATATCGACGAAAACGTTTCAGCATATCAGCTGTCACAATCCCCACCCGAGCCATAAGGGTTAAGGCCACTGGAAGTTCAAAAGCAACCCCAAAAGCCATAATCAACCGCATAACAAGAGAGAGATACTCCGAAACTTTAGCTTGCAGTTCTATTTGCATTCCCGCTTGGGACCCACCCATGGTTTGAAAGGAAAGGAAAAACCGCCAGGCAAAAGGAAAAACAAAATAATAGGCCAGCGCTGCACCTGCTACAAAAAGCACTGGTGTTGCAATAAGAAAAGGCGCAAAAGCCTTTTTCTCACTTTTATATAAGCCTGGAGCTACAAACATCCATAACTGAATGGCAACCATTGGAAATGAGAGAAAAGCCGCCCCAAAAAAGGCCACCTTAATATAGGTAAAAAAGGCTTCATAAAGGGCTGTATAGATAAGGTGCGGTTGCTCTCCTTGTGCCCGCATGACCTCAGCTAATGGTCGGGCAAGAAAAAGATACAGGTGTTGAGAGTAATAATAACATAGCCCAAAACAGATAACAAAAGTCACCAAAGCCCATATCAACCTCCGCCGGAGTTCCATAAGGTGCTCAAGTAATGGCATGGGGGTATCATGGATGGCATCATCCTGACTTTGTGAAAAGCTCATCTTCTATACCCGTCCAGAATGCCGCATGTCTTCAATAAAGGCAGCCTGGGATGGCGGAATGAATACAGGCGGTGGTGGCGCCTTCCGATGGCGCTGAAGACCCAGTGCCACTTCAGGAGGGATAAAAACCGGTGCAGGATCCTCTTCCTGCAAGCACTGTATATCTTCCTTACTCAGCTCTCCCTCTACGCCATAGGCAGAAGCATATATATTTTGCACCTTTCCTTCCCCCTCATTGAGAACACCATATTCATCAACATCAAACCCTGTGACCAACCTGTTATCCTCTGGAAGCATGGAAGGTCTCCCTTTATTATGCCCATGATGCGAAATGTGATTCTCTGCCTGATCTGGGGCCTGATCTGGGACAAGGCTATCGGGTAACGGGTTTTGGGCAGCCAGACCAATGGCCATAGGCTTCGAGATCACTTTAGGTTTATAATCTATCGTATTTTCTGCTGTACCATGTGTTTCAACCTGTTTTTGGGAAAGGTCTTCAGCAAGGTTAGGAGAATGAAAAGCGGTATGAGCGGTAGGGATATCCTTGAGAGACTGTTCAATACTCCCATCTTCATCAAGGGTTTTAAGGATTTTGTTTTTAACGTTCATATTTCTCAATTCCCGCCATTGATCACGAGCTTCTTCAAGGTCTGCCTCTTTTACCATTTCATCAAAATGACCTTGAAATTCAGCCATCATTCTTCGCACCTTTTTTATCAAGCCTGTAACAGTACGAATAGCTATAGGCATATCTTTCGGGCCAATTAAAATCAGGCTGACAATCCCTATAAGCACAAGCTCAGAGCCAACAAAATCAAACATTTCTTCCTGTGTCCCCTACCCATATTTTGGTAAGAATACCCTTTGCCACCTTATTCCATCCCCCCACTAGACCCTTCTGGTTTTAAACCCGTGTTGGATTACTATAACGCTCCTATCCAACCCTGGGGAGACGAAAAAAGCACTTTTCTTATTGTTGGGTTGGCCCCAGGTTTAAAAGGAGCCAATCGAACAGGTCGTCCCTTTACAGGAGATTACGCTGGGGAACTGCTCTACTCTACTTTAATAAAGTTTGGTTTTGCCAAAGGTCATTACCTTGCTTCCCCCGATGATGAACTGACCTTAACAAACTGCCGTATTGTGAATGCCGTTCGGTGCGCGCCACCTCAAAATAAGAGCTTTCCACGCTAAACATCCTGGCTAAGCATCCTGCCAAACCAAGCCAGAATCCTATTTTTACTGGGAAACTCTCCCTATAATTTATTATCCACCTTACCCATAATACCTTCCACGATAATCAAGGCTATTTAAGGCAAGGCTGCGCAACTTTCTACCCATCGAACAACATACCAATGCCTTGAACCACATCTCTCTATAGAAGAATACCCCCCTCATGGGGTTTAAAAAACTTCCTAACCTTACTGCATCAAGCCAAATACAAATACGGACTCTTCTCTCTATGGGCTCCGCACATAAGACCACTCTTCATTCATCTGATCATTTAAAACTATAAACGATGCAGCCACAATTATTATTTTTATTTTCTTTTCATGCCCTATTTCACTCAAAGGCCTGTCTTTTCCACCAAGAAGCCCATCTTTATAACCTATCTAAAAGGCACCTTCCCTCAATTTTGGTAAAGTTTTGAACACTTCATATGGACTTAATCATTACTTCTTATTTTCTTCTTCCCATTCGGTTAAGAGACTATTGCAAAGGCCTAGGGCATAAACCCCAACAGCCATCACCCCTTTTCATGATTTTCATTTTCGTGGTCTTCATTTTCATTATTTTCATTTTCATGGCTTTCAAGGGGGTGCTCATCTCCGGGTTGATCCACCAAAAGTTCTTCGCGTTTTGGAAGGTCCTGCAAGCTTGTTAGCCCAAAATGCTGTAAGAATATTTCTGTTGTCCCCCACAAAACTGGCCGACCAGGAACCTCTTTACGCCCTTTTGAAACAATTAACGACAGTTCCAATAAAAGATCCATAATTTGGGTATTAAGACTTACCCCCCTTATCGCTTCAATATCAGCCCGAGTACAAGGCTGATGATAGGCAATAATTGCCAATGTTTCCAAAGCCGGCTTGGTAAGCCTACGAGGTTTTTCAACCACTTTAGTGAGGTAAGAAGCAAGATCCGGAGCGGTGCGAAACTGCCAACCTTTTCCAACAGGGACAAGGGTGATACCCCCTTCTCGATATTTCTGCTTTAAAACCTCTAGCAACTGCTCCACATAACTCATGGGATCACCCCCCTCAGCAGGGAGCAGGCCATGTCTCTCAAACACGGCCAGTAAGGCCGCCTTGGTCATGGGTTCTGAGGCAGAAAACAAGGCTGCTTCCATTACCCTTATTCCTTGAAGGGCCAAAGCATCATCGGGCAAAGGAACAGAAAAAATGGAGTCTTGCCTGTTATCTTCCATTAACGGTCTCTTCCCCTATTCTCTTCTTCCACGCGCTATGCTTCATAGAAACGCCTTCCATAGGAAAACTGCCAAGGCCTTTTGTTTTTTTCCGAACTCCAATCCATTTCTTTTGTATAGACATTTCTTCCGTATAGACATTCCCTAATTCTTTTTAAATGAACGAAGTAAAATCATGCCAAACTCTTCTTCCTGATGAATCTCCAAAACACCACTTCGTGCCATTTCCAAGCTTGCTAGCAGTGTTCCTGCCATTGCTGCCCGATATTTCTGGCGTTGCGTGGTATCTTGCCTGGTATCTTGGGTGGGCTCGTTGGGTACAAACTCCTCAAGCTTGTGCCAGGTAAGAACAGGCTCCTCACCTGCAAAAAACACATGCAGATATTCTAGCGCTTCCTGCACTGTCCAGAAAGAAAGCTGACGGGGTTTATAGGGACGTTTTGCAACTCGTTTACGCATCACCGAAAGATAGGCTTTTAATAATTGCGGTAGTGAAACAGCCAGACCTGCATAGGCATAAGCCACGTGCTCTTCCGTTGAGCCCGCCACAAATACCTCCTGACCCAGCTGCGGGCGATGACCTAACCAGTTTGCCACCTTGCTGATATGGGAATATTCAATGACCTGAGCCTGTAGGAGAGAAGCTGCCTCTTCCCCTTCAAGCTGCTCCTCCTCGTTAGAGGGTAATAAAAGCCGAGACTTTAGCCAAGCCAACCAGGCGGCCATCACTAGCCAGTCGGCTGCCAGTTCAAGGCGAATAACCTGCATATTGGCAATAATAGCCAAATATTGTTCAACCATTTGCAAGATGGAAATATGGCGTAAGTCAACCTTTTGCTGGCGGGCAAGCTCCAGCAAAAGGTCTAAGGGCCCCTCAAACCCTTCCAGCCGTACACAAAACTCAGAAGGGTCTGATGTTTCTTGAGTCTGCAGAACCAATTCAGGAACACTCAAGCCGTCCATTTCCCCTCTTCACCCTTGTTCACCCAACAAAGCGCACTTCTATAGCCTATAAAACTTTAAAAATTCGCTACCGTACAAAAAGCCCCTTTAGTGCTTATTTGACGACAAAATTCTGCAGCCTGAGCAGAGGTCAGAAACCCTTTAGTGCGTAGGCGGTAAAAAGTTTTTCCATTACTGGAGATCTTCTGGATCACAGGAATGCGCCCCTCCATCAGGTCCGGGGCTTTGCTTTTCAGCTGCTCCCATGTTTTTTGGGCTGTCTCTGCGGAATTTAAAGCCCCAAGCTGCACAGCATATTTGCCTTTATGAACAGGCTTTTCGGCTTTTTCTTCAGCAGAAGCAGCCTGTTTCTTTTCTGCCTCGGAAGAAGAGGTTTTTTCTTTCCCTTGGGTTTCCTCTTTACTCTGTATTTTTTCCTTACTCTGGGAACTCTCCTCCAAAGAAGACTGTTTGTTCAGAGTGTCACTTTTATGACTAGCCTCTTTTGGCGTATCTTTTGTGAGAAAGGACTCTTTCTCTTTTGAGTCCGTTTTTTCGGAAATATTTGAAGACTCTTCAGCCCCTTTTTCTGAAGATTGCCCTGGATGCCCCGTGTTCTCCTCAGGCTCCTTTTTATCAGATGCGCCTATCTCCTTGCCTTCAGAGGGGGGAATATCTTCCGTAGGAGAATCAGAACCCGTTTTTTTCTGATCTGCCCCAGTGAGTTTATTATACTGGCTTGAGAGTTGCTCTGGGTGGGGTGTTTCTGGCGGCGGCGCAAGGATAACCTTATCACTACTGGTATCTCCAATAGCGATCATCCCAGAAGGCTGCATTCCCCCTGGGTTGGCAGGCTTAACCTTCACAGGCATTGCTGGCGGGGCAAAAATAGGAACACCCCCTTTATGCCTTACAAAAATAGAACTGACCCCAAAGGCTACAACGACAACGCCCATTACCCCTAACAGACCGTAAATAACCTTGCTGGCTGAAATCCCTTCGGGCAAGAGATCAGAGAGAAACCCACCCCTGGGCCTACGATCATATTCCACTTCATTCTCTTCATCGTCGTAAGAGATTCCCATACGTTCACGGGAAAAACCCGAAGATTCTGGGGGAAGATGAAGAGGCCTGCCTTCTCCATTTCCAGAGTAGGGCGGGGGCTCTCTTTCGCCTTCCTCTTTTGAGGGAGGTCTTAAATTAGGATCCTGGTAGGGAGAGTTTGAAGGAGCCATCTGTTACATTTCCTCTACTGGGTCAACACCAAGCACAGCAAAGCCAGAGCGCAAAACTATAGCCGTTGCCATAACAAGCATGATACGCGGCAAACTCGCTGTATAATCATCGCTCTGAATAAAACGCAACTGGGTATTATCTTTTCCACGGTTCCACAGACCATGGAAAAACGCCGCCAAATCCATAAGATAAAAGGCAACACGATGTGGTTCACGGGTTGCAGCGGCCGCCTCTACCAAACGCGGCCACTGGGCAATATGCTTAATCAGGTTCATTTCTGCCTCATCATTTAAAAGGAGCAGATTGGCTGGAGATGCGTCTTCAACCAAGAGAATATCGGGCCAAACGTCCTGAGCACTCCTGAGAATAGAACAACACCTCGCATGGGCATATTGCACATAAAAAACAGGGTTATCACGCGTATGAGCCACCACCTGGTCCAGATCAAAATCCATTTGCGCATCGGCCTTACGGGTCAGCATGGTAAAACGCACGGCATCTTTTCCAACTTCATCAATTAAATCGTGTAAAGTTACAAAAGTGCCCGCCCGCTTGGACATTTTAACCGGCTGGCCATTCCTGACCACACGAACAATCTGGCAAATCACAGCTTCAAAATCAACAGGCTTATCAGCGGGCCTGTCGTGGGAAAGCGCCTTAACAGCTGCCCGCATACGGGCAACATACCCACCATGGTCAGCGCCAAGCACATCAATAACGATATCAGCCCCTTGCTGGATCTTGGTATTATGGTAACCAATATCATTGGCAAAATATGTATTAGAACCATCTGCCTTGCGTAAGGCCCGGTCAACATCATCCCCAAACTGGGTAGCTTTAAACAAGAGCTGGGGGCGCTCTTCCCATTCCTCAAGCTGTTTACCTTTGGGCGGCGGCAATATTCCTGTATACAGCAAGCCTTTGGCCTGGAGCTTGTTAATGGCAATCTCCACCGCACCACCAGCAAGAACAGCTGCTTCACTTGTAAAAACCTCATGGTAAACACCAAGGCTTGAGAGGTCCTGGCGAATACGGGCCATCATATAATCCAAGGCCATTTCCTTAACAGGGGCAAACCATAGATCGACCGGAGCTATCTTGCCTTCTGGAGCAAGGCTTTGATCATATTTCTGTTTAAGGGCCTCTCCTACCTCAATAAGATAGTCCCCCTTATATTGAAGCCCGCCAGGAACATCTTTTTCGAATACCTCATCAGAAATAGAAAGACCAATGGCCTGAAGATAACGCCAATAAGCAGCCCAGGCCAAAGCGTTTACCTGAGTTCCAGCATCGTTAATGTAATATTCCTTGGTGACCTTATAACCAGCCTTATGCAGAATATTTGCCAAAACATCACCTACCACTGCCCCCCGACAATGGCCTACATGCATTGGCCCGGTTGGATTAGCTGAAACATATTCAACATTCACTACAAGGTTTTTAGGAGTTTCTGCATGGCCAAATTGCTCTTTTCTGGCCAAAATTGTGGGAATAAGTTGCAGAAAAACAGAAGCTTCAAGGGTTATATTCACAAAACCTGGCCCGGCTACTTCTGCGCTTTTGATTGCTGGAACCGAGCACAGGCCTGCTGCCAATTCACCAGCAATTTCTTGAGGCTTACGACCAGCTGCTTTTGCTGCCACCATGGCGGCATTGGTAGCCATATCCCCATGGGCGAGTTCTCGTGTTGGCACGAGCTCTACCCTTTTAAGGATATTTTCAGGCAGATCGGGTATAATTTTTTTTAACACGTCAAGAACGTGTTCATGAAAACTGGCATAGATATTTTCTGACATAACCGCTATTTTTCTTTTATCCTAAAACCCGACAACCCTAAAAGTCGCTATCTAAAAAAAAAGGTAAACCCCTTCTCAACAGACCCTTTGGAGAGAAGAAAACCCAAAAGACCAGACTGCCCTTTTACACTTTTCTACCCAACCATTCCAGTAGCCCATTCTTGGGAAAGAGCTAGGCTATTACGGTCATATCTGTCAACCGACGATGTTCATCCATGGCTGAGCGATCACTCATGCTGGCGATATAATCAGCAACCACACGGCAAACGCCATTCCTGCCCATAAGGGCATTGGCAGCCTTGGCCCGTTCGTTCCATCCATCGGGGAGAAGATTGGGATCAGAGGAGAGCACTTCAAACAGTTCATAAATAATCTTTTTGGCCTTTGCTGTCATACGCATTACCCGCCAATGCCTATACATACGGGCTTTTAAAAACTGGCGAATCAAACGGCTAGCCCTGGCAATAGGATCACTAAAGCCAACAACAGGCTTTTGCGCTGTTCGGACATCTTCCACCGAGCGGATATTCCACTCTTCAATATTTCTTTTCGTCTGCTCGGTCAGATCAAGCACAAGGATATTAATGACACGCCGGATCATTTCATGACGTATTCGCTGGTCGGTATCATAACGGCTAAGATCAGGCGTCCTCTGCTGCTTTAAAAGATCAATAACCTCTCCATAGACATCGCCTATAAGGGGCAGGGTTTGCATATCCTTAAAGCTCAATAGACCAGCACGCAGCCCATCATCAATATCATGACAATGATAGGCAATATCATCTGCAATAGAGGCAATCTGGGCCTCTAATGAGGCATAGGATTGCAAAAGCAAGTGATAACGCTGATCGATCTCCTGAATATAGAGGTTTGGTTTCTTTATGGGGCCATTATGTTTGACAAGCCCTTCAAGGGATTCCCAGGTGAGGTTTAACCCATCGAAAAAAATATAGCGCCGCTCAAGCTTGGTAACCAACCGAAGAGATTGTGTGTTGTGGTCAAAGCTGCCCCACATTTTCATAGCCTCTCGCAAGGCTTCCTCGCCGGCATGCCCAAAGGGAGGATGGCCTAAATCGTGAGCAAGGGCTATGGTTTCAGTCAGATCCTGGTTAAGGCCCAGATAACGGGCCACCGAACGCGCAATCTGGGCCACTTCAAGAGAATGGGTTAGCCGTGTTCTAAAAAAATCCCCTTCATGATTAATAAAAACCTGCGTTTTATACTGAAGAGTACGAAAGCCAGAAGAATGAATAACCCTATCCCTATCACGCTGCCATAAAGAACGGGCTGCACTTTCCTCTTCTGGGTAAAGGCGCCCCTTACTACTAGCCTTTTTAGATGCATAAGGCGCTTCGGCCATATTTTACTTTACCTGTTCTTTAAAATTTCTGTTAAGAGTAATATATACACCTATATCCCTTGAAAATGAAAAAATTAAGGGCTTTATTTTGACAAATAACTTCTATCCTTTATGTTCCCCCCACAAAAGAGGATCCCTATTGTGAATTTTTCAGTGACAGAAAAAGCCGCCTTACGAATTGAGCAGATTATCTCTGGCAAAAAAGCTGAGACGGAAAACGTTCCTTTTCTTCGGGTAGAGGTTCTTTCTGGGGGCTGTAATGGTTTTCAATACACTTTTAAGATAGATTCTACCCTTCATGAAGAAGATATTACCATTCAAGCGGGCAATTTTCTCGTTGTGACGGATCCTACCAGCATGACCTTTCTTGAGGGCGCTGAATTGGATTTTTCTGACAAACTCATGGGAGCCCATTTCTCTATCCGAAATCCGAATGCGTCCTCTTCCTGTGGGTGTGGAAGCAGTTTTTCAGTCGATTAGACCTTTTCTAAAAAGAGCTTCTCTCTTTTGTTCCTTTAAATATCATCCTCAAAAAACAAATCTTAATGAGACGCGGGGAGAGAGGTTCCATTCTGGTGCATAGCCATAGCCTGTGGTAAGATGTGGCTCCTTTTGGCTACCCTAATTTTGGAACTGACCATGAAAATTGCCACATGGAATGTTAATTCCATACGTCAACGTATAACCCGAGTAGAAGAATGGCTTAAGGACAAAAAGCCAGATATCCTCTTAATGCAGGAAATTAAATGTGAAACCCATCTGTTTCCCGATTCTGTTTTCGAATCCCTTGGGTATCAGTGCTACGTTTTAGGGCAAAAATCTTATAATGGTGTGGCTATCATCAGCCGCCTGCCTGCTCAGGCCAGCCTTTATGATCTTCCTCACTGGGAGAACCCTCACCAACAAACCCGTTATATAGAAATCACCCTTAAAGATTTTTCTTGCGGCCCCTTCAAGAACTTTCCCCTTAAAATAGGCAATCTCTATGCCCCAAATGGGAATTCTGGTGGTGAGGAAGGGTTAACCCACAAACTCTCTTTCTTTGAAAGCCTGTATCAATATACAAAGAGCCTCATGAATAAAAATGGCCATTTCCTCTTTGCTGGCGATTATAATATTTGCCCCACACCCTTGGACTATGCCCCTCAAGCCCTTTCAGAAAACGATGCCTTAAGACATCCCCTGGTGCAAGAGGCTTATAAAAAGCTTATTTGGTCTGGCTTAACCGACATTCTAAGAGCCCAGCACCCTTCTGAGCGGATTTATACATTTTGGGATTATCAAAAGCTTTCATGGGAACGAAATATAGGAATGCGCATTGATCATTTCCTTCTCTCTCCTACTCTGGCTGAAAATACCTTGTTCTCTTGGATCAATAAAGAGGAACGTGAGAAAGAAAAACCCTCCGACCATGTCCCGGTTATGTTAGAAATTCAAGAAAGTTGAAAAGGCCATTTCCTCTTTGACTTTCCCTCTGCCCTTACCCACCCCATCCCGTAAACCAACATTTCCTCAATGCTCATAAGCTTTAAATTTCCGTAGGCACCCTTTAACAAATCATAAGGGTATTTTGCTTAAAAAAGCCTCCTCTTTGCCCTCCCAAAAATAAGTATCTGGGTTTTCTGTAGGGCCTTTCTTGAAGAAAGGCTAAACCAAGCCCTAACAAAAGTGCAACCATTGCCATTGGCTTCTTACGCTTGTGTTTTGCTAGCACCCTGTTTACGAGAACCCTGATAGCCTTTGGAGGAAAGAGAGTGCCTTTTCTGCCCGATTGAAAACGCCCAATTGAAAATGAATAACCAAGCTGCCTTCCCCTAAATGCCTGGAGGCTTTAGCGGCTATTCCTGCCTCATTCCATCATCCAGAGCCCATCCCTGAACACTAAAGGATATTGCCTTACCCCTCTGGATATATCCTAACGGGCAAAAGCTCTCTTTCTGCCTTACTTTTATCTTTTTGGCACTTTTAATTGGTAATTTTAAATTCTTTTCGATAGGTATGTTTTTATAATAATAACGATTTTATACCCTATAAAATTCTAATATTTTAAATGATTTTTTTAATATTTTCTTAGTATTTATGAAAAACAGATTTTTACCCCTTAAAGGCCTCATAACATTTACAATTGAGAATAAAATGAATGGCGTCTTGTTCATATTCCCACAGTTTTTTATTTAATTTTTTTATCTATACTTTCCCTCTTTACAGATATGAAATAACTGGAAATTATGGCATATCCCTTTTCGAAAATAGGACCTCAGTTTTATGTCTACAACACTCGCTCGCGACGTTATGACCCCCAATGTGCAATATGTTCATCCCTTTGACAATGTCTCCCAAATTGCCAAAGTTATGGTAAAAGCTGGTATTAGTGCTGTGCCAGTATGTGATAATGGCCACATTGTTGGGATTATCAGTGAAGGGGATTTAATGGCACCTTTTACCGAAAAAAGAAAATTGCAACGCGATTGGTGGCTTTCAATTCTGGCGGAAGGAACAACCCTTGCGAAGGATTTTCTAGAATATATCGACGCCTACAATCTCACCGCCCAAGACCTTATGAAAAAAGATGTTATCGTAGGACGAGCTGATATGACCTTGGCACAAATTGCCCAACTTCTCCAAGAACATCACATTAAGCGGGTTCCCATTGTTGAAAACGGCCTTATGGTGGGGATTGTTAGCCGTGCTGATCTCATCCGCTCCTATGCTCACGGCCATTCATAACATGATTTAATAACGTTCTCATTTTACAATATTCTCCAATCGCCATTGAAAACAACCCGTTATACAAGGAAACTATTGATCCTTTTTAACGGGCTTGCCTTTTTTCTCTCGTTCTTTATTTTTTAACAGAAAGCATAAGCATTGAAGAACGGTATAATGATAAGATGAGCCTACACTAAAAAATTGAAAAACCTCTACATCTGTAAAAACGGTATTATTTTACCAAAAAATTTAGACCTATAAAAGGATTTCCTTCAGAAAGGAATAAAATTTCTGAATAGTTTCCTCATCTCTTTTATAATATGTCCATGGGCCAATACGTTGAGAGGTCACAAGACCTGCTCGTTGAAGATTAGCCAGATAAAGCGAAACCGTTGATTGAGAAAGCCCAGCTCTTTCCTGAATACAGCTGACACACACACCAATCTTTTCTGGATCCACCTTGTGGTCTTTAAGCTCAAAATGCTCATAAGGAGTCTTCAGCCAATGAAGGATTTCCATGCGAACAGGATTATTAAGTGCTTTAAATATTTCTTTTGCCTGTTTTTCCATAAGCTTGACCTTCACCCATTATACCTGCCCTTTAACATACAATGAAAAAGAAATATAGCTTCAGAAAAGAGTACTCATTCAACCGTTATTATGAATAGCCTCTCTCCTTCTATTGACAAGATCTCCTCTCTTTTATTCCCCTCTTTTGAAAAAGAGGGGAATAAAGGCCCTTAAGAAAGCTATTTTTCCTGAGCTCATTCCTTATAAATAGGGTAGTCAATATATCCCTTTTCATGGCCAAAATATTTTGTATCATCATCAATCTTATTATAAGGATAGCCATGCTCAATACGGGAAACCAGGTCAGGGTTAGCAATAAAAAGGCGACCAAACCCCACCATATCCACCAACCCGCTCCCTACGGCCTTTGCGGCTTTCTCCGCCGTATAGCGTCCAGCACACAAGACTTTCCCCGTAAACACTTTTCTGATCCCCTCTCTAAAGGAAACGGGAAGCTCTTCAGCATCATCCCAATCGGCTTCTGCAAGGGAAACATAGGCAATGCCTAATTTTTGCAAGGCAGCAATGGCGGTTACATAAAATTCATGGGGATTCTTTTCAACAAAACCCAAATAGGCTCGTGGTTGGTTTGTGGTCGTAAATAATGGTGAGAACCTTACCCCTACCTTGTCCTTTCCCAATACATCAACAAGCTGTTCGACGACTTCGATCATAAAACGCAGCCTGTTTTGCACGCTTCCGCCATACTGGTCTGTTCTTTGGTTGGTATGTTCCGAGAGAAACTGATTAACCAGATACCCGTTCGCAGCGTGTAACTCTACCCCATCAAAACCGGCTTCTTTTGCATTCAGAGCAGCCTGCCGATAAAGCCCAACGAGCTCTTCTACCTCTTGTGTTGATAAGGCCCTAGGCATAGAAGGCGTTGCCAGAACAATGTTGCCCTCAGGAGAAAGAACGGAGGTTTTAACATTATTCGCCTGGAGGGCTGAAGGGGTAATTGGGGGTAACCCACCGGGTTGAAGAGAAGTATGAGAGACCCTGCCCACATGCCATAATTGGGCAAAAATAACCCCTTTATGTTGATGAACCGCCTTAACAACTTTTTTCCATCCTTCGACCTGTTCAGGTGTATAAAGACCAGGAGTGGCCACAAACCCCCTGCCCCGTGGCTCTATCACAATCCCTTCTGTGACCATAAGACCTGCTTGCGTGCGTTGGGCGTAATAGGTGGCCATCATCTCGTTGGGAATGTCTCCCGGCTGCGTACTCCGCGAACGGGTAAGTGCAGGAAGAAAGATACGGTTCTTTAGCACTTGAGACCCAAGCTTTACGGGTTGGAATAAGAGATCCAGAGTGGTTTTTTCAGGAGAGTTCAGCATAAAATTCCTCAATAAAATATTTGTCTAACAGTCATTTATAATCTTTATATAGATAGATATTTATATATTTCAATATATAAATTAAATTGATTTTCCTTCAAACTCACCTCACAAGAATATTTGAATAATGAAAAATCTCATATTAAGGTAAACTCATTGATTATAAGAATGATATACCCTTTTTTAGGACATGGACTTAATATGAATATCTGGGTCATCGCCTACGAAATCCAGGATAAAGAAAAATTGCATACCGTCTTGGTAGAGCTTAAAAATAAATTTACAGCCTGCCAAATCCAAAATAACGTATGGCTTGTTCAACATCCTGGTGACATCCACTTTATGATGGGACATTTTGGTTTTCTAATCGGAAAAGAAGACAAATTATGGATTTCCCAGGTGATTCACACCTTCTCAAACGGAAACGTCCATAATGAATATGGGTTTGTTAACCCGCTTGATCAGGCTTTAACCTGGTTAAACGTTTATCACCCACAGCAGTATTTTAAAACTTAGGTTTTATTTTCTTAATAAGGCTCGTCATCACTACGGTTTTTTATTAAACTGTATACCGTATAGTACGTCATAGCCTCTCTAGTTATCATTCAAAAAAGGATGCTTTATGCCACATAGCCCTTCCAGTACAGAAATCTGGCTTTTCCGTCATGGAGAAACAGAGTGGTCTCTCTCGGGAGCCCATACCGGCCGAACCGACATTCCCCTAACGGAAAATGGCCGTAAGCAGGCCATGGCCTTGCGCCCTATTGTTGCTAAACAAAGCTTTGACTTGGTTCTAACAAGCCCTCTTTCCCGCGCAAAAGAAACATGCCAATTAGCAGGTCTAGGGGATAAAGCCCAGGAAGACACCAACCTTTACGAATGGGATTACGGCGAATATGAAGGCAAAAAAACTGCCGATATCCGCAAGACAATTCCTGATTGGAGTATTTGGACCACCCCCATAAAAGAAGGGGAAAGCCTTGATATGGTAGAAAAACGTGCTGCGGCCCTTATCCAACGCTGCCTTGACCATAAAGGAAAGATTGCCCTTTTTGCCCATGGCCACATCCTGCGTATTCTGGGCGCTTATTGGTCAGCCAAGAAGGCCTCTTTTGGGGCTCATCTTGCCCTGAGCACCGCTTCGATCTGTAAATTAGGGTATGAGCGAGAAAATCAGGTGATCTCCACATGGAACCTGACTTCGCATTTGGAAAATATTTAGAATTTTCAAAAAATACCCCTTCTAAAGCCTCTTAAAAAAAGAGGCTTTAGGCTGCTACCCCGCTCTTAAGCGGGGCTTGCATAAGCCCCTTAATCCCAGGATAGCCCACCACCGGTTTGATATTCCGTAACCCTGGTCTCAAAAAAGTTCTTCTCTTTTTTAATATTCGCTTGTTCATCTAACCACGGAAGAACATTCTGACTCTCAGGATAAGGATTTTCCAACCCGACCTGACGCGCCCTACGAGAAGCAATAAAGCGATATTGCTGCATGTGGAGGTCTGCATTATAGCCTAAAATAGGCTCTTGCAGAATATAGTTGGCGTACCGCTGTTCGGCAGCTTCTGATTCTTCCCATAATAAGGCAACTTCTTTAGGATCAAGCTGGATATTTTCTTCCTTCATCAGCTCCCGAATCACCCTGATCCCAAAGCCACAATGCAAAACCTCATCACGCATAATATATTGAAGCTGCTCGGCCGTACCCTTCATCAAACCACGGCGCTGAAGCGAAAAAATGGGCGAAAACCCATTATAAAACCATGTCCCTTCAAAAATAACGGCAAAAAACAGATAAGATAGTACAAATTCCTGCAAATTGTAGCGGTCTGTCAAATCAAACTCAGAAGATAAGATGCGGTTCAAGCGTTTATTGGCTAAAGCGATCTTCCCATGAATTTCTGGAACCACTCGGTAACGATTATAAATCTCTTCTTGGTCCAGCCCTATCACTTCAATACAGTGTTGATAAGTCCAGGTATGTAAGGCTTCCTCATACACCTGTCTCGCCTGGTAGATCTGCAGTTCAGGTGCAGCCATTTTCTCCATAACCGCCAGACCAATATTTCGCATCGCCAAAATATCAGAGGTGGTTAAATAAGCCAAAACATTCTCAAAAACATGTTTTTCTGCAGGGGTCAGCTTGTTTTTATAGTCGTTAAGATCTTGGCCCATCCCAATTTCTAGCGGGGTCCAATGATTTTTATTGGCTTTAAGAAAATACTCCCAAGCCCATTTATATTTAAATGGCGCTAACTGGTTAATATCAGCAAGGCCATTGACTATACGCTTATCCGAAGCCTTCACAGGCTTTAAAGCCCGTGGAGTTTCGTTCTCATGACTGCTCACTGGCATACCTCACACGCTCCATTATCCATAGAACATACTATGGCTTCCTCGTAAGTTGTCTCTTCAACCACTGAGGTAATCTTCTCAGCAGAAGAAGCCCCAACTGTACGCAAATAATAAGTGCTTTTTAACCCCGACATCCATGCCTGTTTATAAATGGCATCCAGCTTTTTCCCCGAAGGGTGATCGAGATAAATGTTCAAGGATTGGGCCTGATCTATCCATTTTTGCCGCCTTGCAGCCGTGTCAATAATTTTTTCAGGATCAATCTCAAAGGCGGTTTTATATAAACGCTTAAGTTCAGCGGGAACTCTTTCAATTTTTTGAACCGACCCATCATAATATTTCAGATCGCTTATCATGGTTTCATCCCAAAGGCCAAGCTTCTTTAAAGCATTTACCAAATGTGTGTTAATAAGATAAAATTCCCCTGAGAGGTTAGATTTAACATAAATATTTTGATAAATCGGCTCTATTGATTGGGTAACACCAACAATATTGGCAATGGTTGCCGTAGGAGCAATGGCCATAATATTGGAATTACGCATGCCTGTTTTTTTAATTTTTTGACGCAACAAATCCCAATTCAGACGCGTATCGTAATTAACCCTTACAAACTCTTCTGAGCGCTCTTCAACGAGAAAGGCAAGAGAGTCGATCGGTAAAATGCCTTTTGACCATAAAGATCCCTCGTAAGTTTGGTATTTTCCTTTTTCAACAGCCAAATCAGCAGAGGCTTCAATCGCATAATAACTAATCTGCTCCATAAGCATATCTGAAAACTCAATAGCCTCAGGAGAATCATAAGGGATATTCTGTAAATATAGAGCATCATGAAACCCCATTATCCCCAGCCCTACTGGCCTGTGACGCATATTGGAGTTCCGCGCCTTTTCTACAGGGTAGAAATTAATATCAATAACGTTATCGAGCATTCGTACTGCGGTACGAATAGTTGATTTGAGCTTTTCTCTGTCGAGAACACCCCCAATAATATGATTAGCCAGGTTAATAGAACCCAGATTACAAACCGCAATTTCATCCTTACTGGTGTTAAGGGTAATTTCTGTACACAAGTTAGAACTATGAACGACACCCACATGCTGTTGAGGGTTACGGATATTACAAGGATCTTTAAAGACAACCCAAGGATGGCCTGTTTCAAACACCATGGAGAGCATTTTCCGCCACAGACCCACAGCTTCTACCACCCGAAAGTTTCTTATTTTTCCTTCGGCCGCCTGCTGCTCATAATAAGCATAGCGCTCTTCAAATTTTCTTCCATATAAATCATGCAAGTCTGGCACATCAGAAGGGGAGAATAATGTCCAGCTGCCTTCTTCAACCACCCGTTTCATAAATAAATCAGGAATCCAGTTGGCGATATTCATATCATGCGTACGGCGACGTTCGTCTCCCGTATTCTTTCTTAATTCAAGAAATTCCTCAATATCGAGATGCCACGTCTCTAAATATGCACAAACAGCCCCCTTGCGTTTCCCTCCCTGATTGACGGCAACTGCAGTATCATTGGCCACCTTCATAAAAGGGATAACCCCTTGAGACTTGCCATTGGTTCCTTTAATGAAGGCCCCTAAAGCCCGAACAGGTGTCCAGTCATTTCCCAACCCTCCTGCAAATTTGGATAACATGGCATTATCACGGATAGAATCAAAAATCTCATAAAGATCATCGGGTACGGTGGTAAGATAGCAGCTCGAGAGTTGTTGATGGAGAGTGCCTGAATTAAACAAGGTCGGTGTTGAGGCCATATAGTCAAAAGAAGAGAGAAGGTTATAAAACTCTATGGCTTTTTCTGTCTTACTTGCTCCTTCATTAATAGCCAGGCCCATAGCAACCCGCATTAAAAACAGCTGAGGGGCTTCAAAGCGTTTGTCATCCGTATTCAGCAAATAGCGGTCATACAAGGTTTGTAACCCCAGATACCCAAACAGGGCATCCCGTTCGGGGTGAAGGCTTTGTTGGAGCTTTTCGATATCAAACTCCAGAAGTTTTGGGCTAATTAATTCTGCCTCAACGCCTGCTTGCAAATAAAGCGGGAAAATATCCTGATAAGGAAAAGACACTTTTTCCAACACGCTCAAGGCTGGACGATCAAAAAACCCAAGAATTTCCTGATATAGAGCATTCAACAAAAACCCCGCTGCCACAAAATTATAGGCCGGATCTTTTTCAATAAATGCCCGTGTCGTTAAAATAAGCCCCTCAATAATATCATCTTCAGGAATGTTATTATAAAAGGTTTTGATGGATTCTGATTTAATCAACCCCAAGTCAACTTCTGGAAAACCCTTTGCCACCAAACTTACAAAACGGTTGAAAACATCGGGTTCAATATGGATGCTCTCATTATTCCTGTTCTGTACCGTAAATTGGCTAAAAAAGGCCGATACCGAATCCTGATCTTTCTCGGGCTTGCGAAGCTCAGCACGATTATTACGGTAAATAATATAGTTCTTGGCAACATCAAAATGGCCAACCTTCATCAGGACTCGTTCAACAATATCCTGAATCTGCTCAACCGTAATATCTTTATGAGAGGCAATAAACCCCTGAACTTCTTGATAAACCTGAGAGGTCAGCTCGTTTAAAACGGTTTTATATTGGGCTGAGCGAAAGACATCAATATTTTTAGTAGCAGAAAACGCCTTACCCATAGCGATTTTGATTTTGTCTTCATTATAGGAGACTCGATCACCATTCCGCTTAATCACATGAAGAACATTGATTTTCTCTTCCATTTTAAGACCACTCACGAGTCATTCCCCTTTACGTTACTCTCTACGGTTACTTGATAGGATATTTATAACTTTATGGATTATCTTAATATACCCAGATAATGTAAAAAATCCTCTAAATATATTCGGAGCATTTTATAGAACGTTCTATACGAAAACAATATATAGGATAAAAATATAAATAATAATCAATATTTAGATCAACCTCCAATGAGGATTCATGGCCCCATTTCCTCGAAATGTAAGAAAACTCACTCATTCTAAAGGGTGAGCATTCTGAGTTTCTCATCACAATAAGAAAAAGCCATACAATTTTTGATACAAAAGTATATCAAGAAAGAATTCTTTTCTATCGTTTACCTTTCTGTAACTCATCGACAAGTTTTGGAGTGTTATAAACCTTTTGCAAAGATTGCATGATGGCCGCCGTATCAACAGCAATAGCCCGATTATTTTGAAGGTCAAAATAATAGTCCCCGCCAATAGAATGCAGATTACCATCAAAAATTAACCCTACCACTTGCCCCTCCCGATCGATAACGGGAGAACCTGAGTTGCCTCCAATAATATCATTCGTAGAAACAAAATCAAAAGGGACAGCAAGGTTTAAACGGGAGCGAGCAGCCTTCCAGGCTGCAGTAAGCTCAAAGGGTGGGCGCTCTTCTGCTCGTTCGTAAAGCCCTGCAAAATTTGTAAACGGCGAGATCTCCGCGCCATTTTCTTTCCACCCCTTTACTGTTCCGTAAGACAGACGCTGGGTAAAAGTTGCATCGGGGTATATGTTTTCTCCTTCCCTGGCAAAGATAAGGCCAGAAAGCTGCTGATGAACCTGCTGCTGAGGAGCCATGACCTGATCATCCATCTCTTTCCGTAAGGAACGGGCATAAGGCTCTATCTTTAGGGCTAAGGCTATCATGGGGTCTGAGGAGGAAGAAAGGGCCTTCTCCCCTTGCTCCCACAAGCGCAAGCGGTATTGTGGGTCTTCCAAATGGGTTCCCTCCACCAGCTGGTCAGCCAGTTCTGACGGAGTTTTCCCCTTAAGGATGACTTTAACCATTTTATGATCCACCCCTAAAACTTGCCGCATTTTGGTAAGGGAAAGGGCAAGCTCCATTTTCTCTAAGGCTTTATAGACCGGAGCCTGGGCCGCTAGCAAAGCCTTAATCTCTGGGATCCGGGCCTCATGCCATTCGACCAATCTTTCAGAATCTGGCTTAAAACGCTCTTGCTTCCCTCTGACAATGAGATTCGCATATTGATATAGATTTCCTGCAAAGCCCAAATTTTTTTCAAACATTAAATAAGGGAAAATAATGTTTTTCTCTGTCGCTAGAGAACGATCCATCACAGCCCAAAGGGTATCTCCATCAAGGTCTGGAGTCTTATTATTTTGGGCCCATGATTGAAGGGTTGCTTCTTCCTTCTGTTTACGGGCTATAAAAGAAGGATCGTTGAGGGTTTGCAGAAAATTTCTGTAAACTTTTAGGCTATTCTGCACCAGAAAAATCTTTTCTTGAGCTTCCTCTTTCTGGGGTTGCCCTTGGCGGGCATATTGCCATAAAGCGCCATCCAGTGTTGCATAATAGTCCAACACAAACGGAATAAGGGTATTTCGTGAAAATAACAGCTCACTTAACAAGTTCTGCCTAGACGTATGCCCAGGATTTCCAGAAGTAAAGACAAGATCTCCAGCCTTTGGCCCATTGGCGTTAAAAGGAAGATATTCTGTTTTAGCAGGCTTGCCATTTTCATAAGCCCGTAAAAAGGTTACATCCAGATCATAACGGGGGAAATTAAAATTGTCTTCATCCCCCCCAAAAAAGGCAATATTCTGGTCGGGTGCCATAACCAGCCTTACATCCTGATAACGTTTATAACGATAGAGGGAAAATTTCCCTCCATGATACAACGTCACAACATCACAACGCCATTGTATGGGGTCTCCAGTTACACATTCCTTTTCAAGCGTGCTTTTTATCTTATTAAGGCTTTGTGTATACTCACGCCCCTTCTTTCCTGAGGTTGCCTCTTTAACCTGTGGAGTGACATCGGTAATTTTATCAAGGCGATCAAGCTCCATGGCAGGGCACTGTTTTTCCTCAGAGAGACTTTCGGCCGAAAATCCCTTTGTAAAATAGTTCTCCTGTTTGGTTGAAAGTTGTTGAAGACATTCATTCGCACAATGATGGTTGGTCATAACCAGCCCATTCTCAGAGACGAAGGAAGCAGAGCATCCCCGTGCCAAACGGGCAGAAGCCTTTGTAACCCGATTAATCCATTCCGCACTGGGTACAAAATTATACTGCTTTTTTAACTCGGCTAAGGGAAGATGGTCCATCGTCCACATCCCTTCTTCTGCCCATGCAGAAAATATGGGCCAACCCATGATAAGGGCAAAAGCAGCCATTCCATATGAATAGTTACGTGTCGTCTTCATCATCCTACTTTCCCTCAAACACACTATAGTATCATGCCATTTTTATACTGCCGGGTGATCAGGGGCACATTACGGGCGCAAATGTCTCCCACCCCAAGACCATTTCTCTATTCATAGCATAGTCCCCTTGAGGAATAGAGGCGAGATAACCATAGGAGGTCTTAAAACAGACGGTACTTTCTGTTAATTTCTGAACGCATAGCCCCCGAGCAGTTTTATCAAAAATAGGCCGCTCTGTAAGGGCTATCTCTCCATCCCCATTAATAATTTCCATCCCAAACAGATAATCATGAAACCTTACAGCAGGAATATACCCATAAGCAGTCAGTAATAATTGCACAGGCAATACCATTTCGCCCACACTATTCAGTCGATAATCCACTAGCCTTTTTTCTTGAGGCGAATATCCCATTAAATTCCCATGATAACCAACAACCAAGATGGTCTGAGCCTTAAAAGCAATTGGCTTGGTATCATCAAATTTACTGAACCAACAATACTGAAATACGTACCAATATAAATCTGTTCCCTCCTCCTTGTACCCCCTGTTATAAAGGGAAAAAATAATGCTCCCCATAAGCGTATCATCTCTTAAAATATCCTCGTATTTAGTGGCCTCTTTCCTTTTCCAAATATTATTTTTCAACATCCGATAGACCAAAAGCGGATGCTTTCTAAAACCTGCACAAATACGGTAATAAATATTTGTACTATTCCGCCGCCTAACACGTGAAACCCGCCCTTTGAGCTCATCAAATGTTATTTTTCCGAAGGCAAACTCTACCATATCGGTATAAACTGTACTTTGCCTTAACGAATGAGAAACCACATGACCAGCATAAAAAAGAGGTATCGTGAGCAATTTTTCTTCCCTTGTAGACTCCTCTTTAAGAAGATCCTTCAAAGCTATGTGATAGAGAACATCAATGGGATAAGCCGGGTCAAAAAAAGTTACAACCGTGGACGTAATTTTTTCATCGTGATCAAACCTTCCACGAGCAACATTTTTATAGTCTAAGACAAACTCTGGCGAAAAACCAAATTGTTCGACATATTGCTCTATTTCAAAATGAAAGGTTGGGGCCAAGGAAAATACAAATTCGCAGTTTAATCGCTGCGCATGTTTAATAACGGCAAACCCGCCCGCTGAAGAGCCAATTCCAATAGCTTTTCTATAGTTCCTTGTAACACTAAGGCAAGCTTGGAGGGCATGCTCAGTGTGTTCCGAAAGGTACCAGCTCCGCTTTAGGCTCGTAAACCCCACGCAGCTTATATTATGTTTTAAACAATACCCTTTCAAAAAAAAACTTTCGCGGGCCTCTTCTTCATGCCCAACTCCCATAAAGGTAATCAGTACATAATCTGTATTACCAGGTTCATACTGCACGATAATATCATCGGAATCAAAAATTATCACTGGCTTAGCCTCGTTAGCATTTATTTATTTATTTTTTGTTAATTTTTTATTTTATAAGCAATTATAAAAAACTCTATCTTATCTAGAATACTATATAATACTCTTTTTTATAAAATAAAAACCTGTATAATTATTATACAGGTTTTGTAATTTTATCTCATTACTTGCTACACTATCCTAAATGGCGAAGCAACCCACCTTCTACACGTAATGAGGCCCCCGACGTAGCCGATGCTAAATCTGAACAGACAAATGCTACCATGTTCCCAACCTCTTCAGGCTCTATCAAACGCTGAATAAGCGATGAAGAACGGTGTTCAGGAATAAAATTTTTTTCGACTTCTTCTACCGATTTGCCTGTTTTTTGGGCCTGAGCTCTGAACATTTCCATCACCCCTTCTGTACGGGTTGGGCCAGGCAGTATACTATTCACAGTAACCCCACTGCCTGCTACTGATTCTGCAAGCCCTCTTGCAATGGCAACTTGTGCTGTTTTGGTAAATCCGTAATGGATCATATTCGGTGGAATATTAAGGGCCGATTCACTGGCTATAAAAGCAACACGCCCCCACCTTTTTTTAACCATTTCCGGCAAATAATGCCGGGTTAAGCGTACCCCACTCATAACATTAATCTCAAAAAAACGCTGCCAGTCTTCATCCGTTACGTCTTCAAAGTTTTTTTCTTCGAATATTCCCAGATTATTCACTAAAATATCAGCCCTGGGAATTTTTTTTACAAATTCTGCAACGCCTGCACCACTCCCCAGATCCCCGGCAACGGGAAGAAATTGCCCATGAGGAACAAGGGTAGAAAGTTTACTGCAAGCTTCCTTGGTTTTTGCTTCTGTTCTTCCATTGACAACAACTTCAGCCCCAGTTTCAGCGAGCTTTTGGGCTATGGCAAAACCAATTCCAAGGGTAGAGCCAGAAACAATGGCAAGCTTGCCTGTATTACTAATTTTCATTAAAAATACCCTTCTAAAGGCAGATGGTTTCCACCTCTTTTTCCTAAAATACTACTGAATAGGAAGAGGCACGTGGTTGACAACCAAAACCCCATCCTCCCAATTTAAATCCCACGCATAATTATCTTTATTATGATGAGCAACAAAACGAGCAAGAATAGCAATAGTACTCGCCTTAGTGAGATGTTGCTGCTGTAACAAAGCTATAAAATCTTCAAAATGTTGGATTGAAACCTCTCCTGAGGCTTTGCTTCCCTCTTGGCTAGCCGATAACACGACATTACCCTTGCCGTTTATATAAATCTGCTTCTTTGAAGCTTCAAGCCCCACATTCCCTAGTGCAACCTGCGTGGATGGTGAGAGAGGTCGTCCACTGATGAGGGTCATAAGAGCAGGAAATGAGGAGGGTTGGATTGTAAATTTAAGGTTGATATTTGAAGGAAGAAGGGCTGCTGTCTGATCGACGGGTGTTTTTACAATATCCTCTGCCTTTACGGAAACAGTATAAGGAGCTTTCTTACTGCTGCCTGTAATAACCATAGTGGTGGTAGCAAATGTGGTTTGGTTACCATTATAATGAATTGCTACATCACCCCATGTCAGGTGAATTTTTCCACCACTGGCCAAATAAGAAACAACCGGCTCAAAAGTGGCTGTAAAATGTTCTGGGCTACATCCCATACTATGTTGGCCGGTAACAGCAGATAACAACACAACCGAAACAGAATGCGCCAAACCTTCCAAAGAAACGTCTTTTGATAAAGTCCCCCCTTCTGTTTTAACATTTATGGTTTTTGCAGCAAATGTTGCAGGTTTGGGATTGGTTGAGTTGAGATTAATGGCTAAATCCTGAGCATTAAACAATCCTGCCTTACCAGATTGGGCATTCTGCTTGACCGTAGCACATTCTGCTGGAAGGGATTGCCCCTGCGCTTGATTCTCCCAGAAGAAAAAGGGGGAAATCAACAAAATACTTCCTATAGCCCCTGAGTGTAGACCTCTCCAAAACGCAGACACGAATGATCTTTTAAAATCTTGCTTCATCCAAAAAATACCTTAAACTGAAACGTACAAACTTAAACATTTATAAATTTTTTACAAAATTTTCTTCACCAAAATTCTTTATCCGAGAATGCCACTTGCCATTACCATAACTTTTACCCATAATTTCACGACACATAAACAATCTTGCCCACTCCTGTTACCCTTTCTCACTGGTCAAACCAAGGGAGCCCTAACATTTCATTTGCCATCCCTTAAAAGCAAGGCCTATTCCTTCATATCTCTATCTTTATACCATAGGCTGCCCTTTATAAATGACACTTTTAAGGCTGAACCTCCCAAAGACTGCCCCCTCAAAACTGGTACCCCCAAGAGGCTAAGCACATAAAGGCAGGTACATAGAGGCTGTTTATAAATCCTTTCCTTTCTTATCATTGAGTTCCACTAAGTTTGACATTATGAAACCTGATCCTTTTCTTCTCGGGCTTATCGGCGCTATAGTCTTGGCAACTTTTCTCCCTTGCGAAGGCATGGGAAGCGTTGTCTTTGAAAACCTGGCCATTGTTGTTATTGCGGCCATGTTCTTCTTACAAGGAGCACGCCTTTCCCCGGGAGCAATATGGAAAGGCATGCTCCATTGGCGGCTTCACCTGCTCATACTAATATGCACCTTTATTCTCTTTCCCCTCCTTGGATTAGCCTTCTATCAAGCGCTCCCAGGCTTACTGAGCCCCATGCTGTGGACGGGGATCATGTTTCTTTGCTGCCTTCCCTCCACGGTGCAATCTTCCATTGCCTTCACCTCTATCGCTAAAGGCAATATTCCCGCAGCGGTATGTGCGGCAACCTTGTCCAATATCTTAGGTATTTTTATTACTCCCCTTTTAACAGGTCTTGTTATTAATAAGGCCAGTGCTATTTCAAGCCATCAGGTACTCTCAATTATCTTTCAGCTTCTTGTTCCCTTCATGGCAGGGCAAATCCTTCAACCGTGGATAGGAAATTGGGCACGACGAAACCGCAAACTTCTTTCTTTTACAGATAGAGGCTCCATCCTTATTGTCGTCTATACCGCCTTTAGCCACGCTGTTACCGGCGGGTTATGGCATAAATTGCCCTTGGGAGAACTCGCCAAAATGAGCTTGCTCGATTTTGTGCTGCTTCTTTGCGTTATTGTTATAACAACTTTTATAAGCCGTATCCTGAAATTTGAAAAAGAAGACGAAATCGCCATTATTTTCTGTGGTTCAAAAAAAACCCTTGCCTCGGGTATTCCTATGGCGAACGTTCTTTTTCCCCCTGCTCACGTGGGCATGATTGTTCTTCCACTGATGGTTTTCCATCAAATACAACTTTTTGTCTGCACTCTTATTGCCCAGCATTTTGCCAAAAGCTTTACTGAAAACAAAAATGGCCATAAACCATAGCGCATCTTGAGAAAATATTTCTTTTTCCCCCTTGCCAAAGGGAAAGAAATACCGCTATCTAGGGGAAACCTTTAGGCAGCTCTTCTATTTATTTTTGCTATAGAGCAAAACAACGCAAAAGCAAAGCCTAATACTGGCCTATATTCTGGCTTAATGGATGGGTGTCCGAGTGGTTTAAGGAACCGGTCTTGAAAACCGGCGAACCTGCAAGGGTTCCGTGGGTTCGAATCCCACCCCATCCGCCAAACCCCTGATGCAGATCGTTTCAAACAGTGACAACCCCCATAAAATACGCTAGTTTTACTTAAGTTTATGTTTCATGTTGTTGCAGCTTGTTGCAAACAATGGCATGAAAAAGCGGGTAAAAAAGCGGGTAAAGATTTTGCCCAGGTGGGTAAAATGGGAATCGGGAATTGTTGAACGATTTAAAGATCAGATCTGCCAAATCTGAGGTTAAAACCTACAGGCTTAGGGATACAGCAGGCCTGTTTTTACAGATTTCTCCCACAGGTCTGAAAACATGGTACTGGCGCTATAAAATTGGCGGCAAGGAAAAAACCTACACTATAGGACGTTATCCTACAATTAGCTTAGCTGATGCCCGCAAGGAAAGAGACCTGGCCAGGGATACTCTTAAACAGGGAAAAGACCCTTCCATTGAGAAAAAACTTAACCGGCTGAATACTTTAAACCGGAATTTTGATACATTTGAAACAGTAGCCAGGGAATGGCATGCCTCTAGGCTGCCATTATGGACAGCACGCCACACCCAGGACGTTATCAGAAGTCTTGAGCGTGATGTTTTTCCTCTTATTGGGCCCATACCAATAGCTGATTTGACAGCTCCTATTATTCTCTCTGTTTTGCAGGCTATAGAGAATCGGGGTGCTATTGAAACAGCACACAGGGTAAGACAGCGTTTAAGTGACATTTTTGTACATGCCATTGCGACAGGGCGAGCCCAAATGGACCCTGCTGCTATTATAGCCCCTGCCTTGCGCCCTGTTATAAAAGGGCGACAACCTGCTATAACAAACCTAGAAGAACTAAAAGCAATGCTGAAACGGGTAGAAGAGGAAGAGGCTCACCCCGTTACTTTGCTCGCCATGCGCCTCTTGGCGCTTACGGTTGTAAGGCCTGGTGAGCTCCGATTCGCTCAATGGAATGAGTTTGAGGATTTAGAAGGGAATAACCCTATATGGCGTGTTCCAGCCGAGCGTATGAAAATGAAGCGGGAGCATCTTGTTCCACTACCCCGGCAAGCTGTTGAGACCGTACTCACCCTTAAGCCCCTGTCTGGGCGATGGGAGCATCTCTTTCCCAACATCCGTCGGCCAATGAAAGCCATGAGTGAAAATGCCCTGGGTTATGTTCTCAACCGGGCCGGCTATCACCATCGGCATGTGCCGCATGGGTTCAGGGCTTCTTTTTCATCTATTATGAATGAAAAGTTTCCACAGGACAGGCAGATTATTGACCTTATGCTGGCTCATGCCCCAAGCAACAAAGTGGAAAGTGCTTATAATAGAGCCCA
The DNA here is from genome assembly GCF_014672835.1 of Entomobacter blattae. Taxonomy (NCBI): domain Bacteria; kingdom Pseudomonadati; phylum Pseudomonadota; class Alphaproteobacteria; order Acetobacterales; family Acetobacteraceae; genus Entomobacter; species Entomobacter blattae. Next base: position 2,453,197 of record NZ_CP060244.1, read on the forward strand.
CCATCATGAAAAACGAAGGGAGCTGGCACAGGCCTGGGCTGATATAGTTACTGAAGAACTTAAAACGCCAGCAGAATTGATTATGGGGAAACGTAAGTCATAAACTATTTTATGACTCTTAAATATGAAGCAGGGCGTTCTTTAGATTGAGATACAAAAGAAGCTTCACTTATAGATGTTATTGTCATACCAAAAATAAGATTATTAATTTCTTCTACGGGAATCCTTAACTCAGCCGCTATTTTTTCTTTTGAAATACCCTCTTTTTGCAAGAAGCGAAATATTTGAGTCAAAGTTAATGACATTTCTCGAGGATATGTATTAGGTTCATTTGTTCTATATCCACGTTGACTCAGCTGAATATATAAAGAGCGATACCTTGCTTCTTTAAGTATCTTTAAGGAATGCAATCGATATATTAATGCTGATATTGAAACCAGCCAGTGTTTTTTTAATTCAATTAATCTTTCCAATTCTACAGCAGCAAAAAAAGAAGAATTAGCTAACATTCCACCCTTAGGCATTAAAAAGGCTGAAGCAAAAGAATTGGCTTCTCTTTCTGCATTTTTTCCAGACGAGTCATTATGTCTGTGCATCACTAGATGCCCAAGTTCATGAGCTGCATCAAATCTACTGCGTTCTGTGGTTTTTTTGGTATTAAGAAAGATGAAAGGAACACCATCTTTCCAAAAAGAATACGCGTCCACTTCTAGTGTATCTTCGGACATCGAAAAAACACGTATTCCTTTAGATTCTAAAAGATGGATCATATTCTTTATAGGTAATTCTCCAATACCCCATTTACGCCTTAAACTTTCAGCAACAGCCTCTGGTTCCTGTGAATCAATGAAAGGCACATCCAACTTGGGAAGGGTGTAACGTTTTTCTACCCATTTATTAAAAATAAAGCCTATAGAGCCCGCAGCTAATGCTGCGTTTCTATTACCAGCACTCATACGTGCCAAAGACCGAAAACTAACTATATTTTCCATTGGCAAGAACAAATCCTCTTCCTGGAACCATTCTACAGGAAAATCCAAAACAGAGGCTATTTTTACAAGTATTTCATTGGCTGGTTCATATTCACAGCGCTCGTAACCTCGAATTGTACGAGCTTCTATACCAATTTTCTTAGCAAGATCATTTTGCGTGAGCTTTCTTCTTTTTCTAGCTATTTCAAGTCGATTAGAAGAAAACATAGTTAACTACCCAGCTTTTTTTGCTATTGTAAAATCAATATCAGGACCAAAATTCGGAAGTGGTTCTGCTGGTACTGGATTTAATGGAAGTGTAGGAAGAATAAGGCGCATAATCCAATCTGTAACTTTTCTATCTTCAGATCCAATTAAGCTGTATTTACTAGGCAGAGAAAGCTCTGATCTTAACTCTTGTTTTTCTTGGTCCAAATAAAAAAGTAATATCCAAATATTTTCCTTATTACGTTCAGTATCAGAGGTGTTTAATTCTTTCAAATCTAGACTATATTGATTATATTCTATTAATGAAGCTGTTGCCTGACCTTTACTATTACGTGTCGAAGGAGCTTTATCTTCAACACCTGTAAATTTATTACCAGAACAAACATCAATAGACATAATATTTTTAGGATGTGTTATTAGAGGAATGTTAGAAATATTTCTTCTCTTCCACCCTTCAGTTACTAACTGATCTCGTAAAAATCTTACGGTTTCGTTCCATTGGTAGAAGCCTGGTGCTGTTGGAGAATCATTTTGGGTACGTGTTACCCTGCTCGAATAACCTTGTTGAATCGCTGTTTGAAAATATTCTAAAAGTAACCCCATAGCCTCAAGCTGCTGTTTAACAGAATTCGGCTTAGCAAATACCTTACATACCCGCATCATTTTGACTTTCTGTAATCTACGACTTCACATTTTGTAACATCATATGATGTTACAAAATGTGAAGCAAGAGGAAACTATACCTTTAGACTGTTTTTCCATTCCTCATAAACATGGGCTGGCCAACGTCTGGTTTTTCCACTCAAATGAACAGGTGGTGGAAACTTTCCTTCTCTAATCATCCGCCAGATTGTAAACCGACTGATCGCCATGTCCTCTTGCAACTCTTTAATAGAGAGTAGACGCGTGCTTGACAGTTCCTTCGATATTTTCAAAGGACCCGGTTTTTCTTTATCAGATTCAGATTTATGTGCTTTAGGGCGCGTTGTCATTCTGGGCATTGATCTTTTTCTTGTTCCTGGTATTCATTCTGGCCAGGACTTCATCAGGTGAAGAACCTTGATGGAATGTGAGGTTTGTGTAACCGTCCTGTGCTACAAGCCAGGTATGCTGCATAAAACAATTGGTTCAGACTGTTATGAATGGCAATAATGGTTCCGGGCCCTGTCGTGCCATAAACAATATCTTTCCAGCTTCTTGATACGGAATATGGTTTCTGGATATTCCAGTAAAGAACGGGGGGATAACTTATAAGTTGATGATACCGGCAATAGCGGGATAGCTGTAAAACCACTTATTCTCTCCTGTCACTAGTATGAGATTGCTGTTTGCAGACCTGTTGTTTTGACTGCGGTGATTCTCATGCCAGCCATGATCATAAGACTACAGAGGATTGGTGTGGTGATATAGTTTGTTCTGCCCCTAAGGAAAGCTATGGCAATCATGGCGTGATAAGGTAATAAAGTGGCACGGATTTTATCAAAATTAAGCTCGCCATGCCTGATAAGCCTAAGAAATGTTCCACGGATTTCGGCAGCAAGTTCAGTATTGGCAATATCAACCGCATCTTCAAACAGCATGGTATTTTTGGTGACTGGTTCAGTCATGAGTGTTCCTCCTGGCTCATGATGGAGCCATCTGCCTTGCGGGTGGATGACAGGGCTGCGTAATCAACAATGGCGCTGCCAATGGAGAGAGCCTTGCTTTCATTACCGGCAAGAATGGCGTAACGGTATTGAAGCAGGAGCTCTAGAAGGCCGGCATGGGTAATCTTCTGGTTTTGTTGTGGCATGCGGCGTAAGGCTTCTTCCTTCAGCATTTGGGCATTATCCGGTGTGCCCCACTGGGTGTGGAAAGCGTATTTGGCCAGAAGTGTTTCATGGTCCAGGTTTTTATAGTTGTCGAGATTGTTAAGTTCTGAATGTTTCATTGTTCTTCCCCTCAATTCTTGTACTGGTCTGGCAGGTTGACAATGCCCTCTTCCACCAGTTTCATAACGGTTTCGTGCAGGCTCTCGCGCGTTTTTTCGTCACACAGATAATAGTGCGGCTCGGTATTGTTGGCATGTCGGTGTTGGGGTGTGTAGGCCAGTTTCATGCCGTAATTGGCAGAAAGGACAATGTAGGGGTAGTAGGTGACAACTTCGCCCTCTTTTGAATGCTCAATGAGTTCGTTAGCGTGTTCATAGCGCATGGAACCATTGTGCCGCATAAAGGCCAGAGGAATATTACCTGCATAGCTATACTCATTTTTAATAATGACGTTTTCTATGCCCTTAAAGCGGTATGAAAGGGAGAGCTTTTCAGCAAGGTCTTCCTCAACCTCCCTTAGCGATGAGGTATAATGTGAGGAGCCCTCTTTTTTAGCTTCATGGTTTTTAATGACCAGATTTGCATAGAGATGCAGGGCGGCTCGTTGTGTAGTTAGTAATGATTGGGACATGATGAATAACTTCTATGGGTTGGGCCTGTAGCCATTAAAGGTAAAGTCTAGTGGGCGAATGAGCATGGCTTTGTCGGGCTCAAGCAGTGGGTTTATTTTGGGGGCTTTGATGAAAACTTTGAGGTAGATAGAAGAACGGATATAGAGTGGCTCTACCTTCATCACTTCCCAGTTCATGCCAAAGCAAAGGATGTGGTCTTTGGGTTTAAGCTGATCGGCTGGGAACTGATTTCTGAACATCGTTTTCTTCCCTCGCGCAAGGTGGTGCATTGGGTTTGGCCAATGGCCACTTCCAGATCTTTCTGCCGGCTATCCCTTATACGGGGATGAGGCTCCTGCAGTGGTTTGACCGTGGGGGTTTGGTGTGCATTGTTTTCTGGCATGGCACTATCCCATTCTTAATTGAGGTATGGGTTTACCATTAAGGGTAATGGGGCTTCTTTGTGGAGCAATAGCCCTTTGGTTGTAGCTTTGCTCAAGCAATGTATTGCTGGCCTGGATCTGCTTTTGCATGCTATTGGCCATGTCTGTAGCCCCATAGCAGCGTAGCTGGGCCATGAATTGTTGCTGTGCCGCCAAAACCTTGCGCTGTTTAAGTAGAATTTCAGGCGTAACTCTCCTGTTAAGTGTCATAATGATTCTCCGTGTTATGAGAAAATGGGTGCCGGCAACCGGCTATGTGTGGCCCCCTGTGTGTAAGAAAAGGAGGCAAGAGAGCCACGCAGAGCGGGTTGAGTGTTGGCTTACATGCCCAGGGCCCTACGATAAATATCTAGCAATGTTTCCTGCTCTTCCACTTCGGCGGGTTCCTGCTTACGGATTTTAAGCAACTCGCGGATAACCTTCACATCAAAGCCTGCGGACTTGGCTTCAATATAAATGTCCTTAATATCCCCACTTAGGGCTTTACGTTCTTCTTCGAGGCGTTCAATACGCTCTATGATAGACCGTAGCCTATCGGCCGCTATATTACTGGTGCTCTCCTTTGCAGTGTTGAGTTCTACAGTCGTATTACCACTGGAGAATGTGACTGTGGAATCAAGTGGCATGGCTATGCCCTTTCTACGGTGATACAGCCCGGAAGGGGAGCACGTTGCCCAGCCCTTCCGGATGTTTTATAATGGGAAGTGTCAACAACCATTATAAAAGGGTGAAAACTGATGAATAAGGCATTCATGAGAGATGACAGCATCTCTAGAATTAAAAAAGATACCGATCTCATTAAAAATGAGCTTGAAAAGCAAAGAGTAATTTTGCAGGAAATTCTTGAGCTTTTAAAACAGCTAGTTCCACCCAAAAATGAAGAAAACAAATAACAGTTTTTAAAATTCCTGTTAATTGGCCATTGGCTTCCTATTTCTGGTTTTCTTTTAATATGGTTGCAACTTCCTGTAGAAGTTTTGTTGTAGCCCTCATTTCCGTTGCAACCTCCTGCACAAACTGGACTAATGCATCTTGTTTTTTTGTAGCTGGTGAAGCTCTTTGCTCCATAATGATCTTCACTATTTTTTCCGCCTGCTCCTGCTGAAATTCCTTGTCTGCTGCCAAGCTTATTTTGCACATTGCTGAAGAAATTTCTTCGACAAGCTGATTGTAAATTTCTGCTGTGTTCTGTGTTGTTTCTGTCATTACTTTTTACTGTGAAAAGACACAGAGGGAGATGGACAGGTGTGCTGGCGCTTCCGGATGGCACGGTGTGCATGGTTCCCCCTGTGTAAGGTTAAGGTATAAAATGATGATCCGTCTAACACCGTTAGGGGGAATGTCTAGAAAACCCCTACCGGACCCCCGGATAACGCTCCTCGTGAGAGTCGGCTATCAGGTGGTAGGGGCATTGTGGGATAAATCCACATATATTGTCAATAAGAAATGTGGGTAAATTCCACTATTTTTTTTCTATTTTGGAATTTTCGGCTATTTCACTACGTTTTAAAAGCAAATGAAGATAAGCATCAGCCTCATCTTCGGGTATTTTTCTAAAAGCGGCTAAAAGTAATTTTTCCTTTGTATTTAATCCATTGTCGGCTGAAATACCTTTTGTTATCCAATCTAACGAAACATTAAAATATGTAGACACAGCCATAAGAATCTCCCTACTAGGAAGATCAGCACCTGTTTCTATTTTTGTGAGGTGCGATCTGGAGATTCCAATTTCTGTTGCAAGTTCAACTTGAGTCATCCCTGATTCTTTTCTCAGAGACCGAATTCTCTCGCCTGTATTATTACCAGAATTTTGTAGAGATACATTGTCCATCATACTAGCAATGTTGAACAATTTTTCTTTTCTTTGAGTTATTCCATCCCACATTTTTTCTTGACAATCAATGTGGAATAAGTCCACATATATATTATGATGAATACAAAAGAAATTATTCGAGCAGCGGGTGGCCCTAGCAAGGTAGCAAGAGCTGTTGACCGGCATCATTCCACAGTCTGTAAGTGGGATTTTGTTCCAGGGAAATTTGTAAGAATAGTTTCAGAGCTATCTAAAATACCTCCTGAAACTATTCGCCCGGACATATTTCAGACCACACCAACCCACGAGGAACTACAGAGATGAGTGAAAGAATGAAAAAAGCCACTAATTACCGTAATGTTGTTATACGTGCTTTTAGCCATGTTTTAGTAGCCTCTGATAGCAGTTTTGATGCTGCCATGCTTAAATTTATTGAATGGGGAGAAAGAAACAAAACCTTTTTCCTTCCACCAGAATTGGTGTCAGATGATGAAGATCGCCCGTTAAATAACTGGCCAGATTAAAACTCTGGTAGGTTTCCTAAATTGTCTTCTTCTTTTTTATTGCTGTCTGTTCGAAGATATTTCTTACCATTGACGACAACAACGGAAACCTTAGCCCCTTCTACCCATTCTCCGCTCTCGTCCTGATAAGCCGTAGCATAAGTAAGATTTTTGTTTTCTATTGCGTTTACTATAGCATTTTTTGTTCTTACTTCTGAATCACCTAGCTTATCTCCAAGATCCTCACAGCGCTTAACAGAATGAATATGTTTATCAGAAGAATTATACCGAACTGCAACAATGATGTATTTAGCCCATTTTTCGGACATACAGGTTTCCTTTTTACTGAGCAGTTTAAGGGAAAGGGTAAGAGAAGTTTTACGGGCATCTCTTACCCAATTGTTAACTTATAGCATCAATCCGTGGTGGGGGCAGCTTCGCCCAGACATATTTAGTCAACCCCAGCAGAAGGAGAGTTGAGAGAATGAACGAAGGCCGACAGCATGCTTTCCCTTTGGAGGTATGGTTTGACACCAACAAGACTTTTGAAAGCTGTATTTATGCTGCTTTTGCCGCTTTGTCGTTTCCGGAAGAGAGTTTTTGGTGTGTGATGAAAAACGGGCATTATGTCTTCTTTACTTATTTGGGAAAAATTAAAAATCGGAGAGTTTTCCAATCCACGAGAATATGTCAGGAATCTGACTTAAGCCCTGAGATATTAAAGACGGCAATTGCGCTTCTAGGACCTTTTGGGGGAGGTGCTTCAAATGGGCTTTAAACGAGTTTTTCTCTCTTTCCGTAGCATTAGAAGCCTCAATCTGTGCTTCAATCAGTGCACGAATAGTTTCGCCAGCTATGGTAATGGTAAATGTTTTGTTGGTAGCAGTTATACCACCCCAATGAGAAAGATAATCCAGGCCAGCAACAGTAAGATGCATGGGTGTACCATGAAGCCATCTATTGTCTATGGTTCTCCTGAGAACATTATTGGCCAAATCATGGTTGATAATATATGCCAAATGCTGAAAATTTTCTTCTGTTGGTTCCATATCTTTTTCGAAAAGACTGTATTGGTAGTCGCTTCGGTTTTCCTTCATCAAGTTCATCATTTTCAAAACAATTTCTTCGTCCGGAAATTCAGTTTTATTTTCAATGTCTACCATTTTTTATTCTTACGATTAATTGTTTGCCCGGACATATTCCAACAGCCAACTCAAAAAGAGATATAAGGATGATAATTACTGATATGTGGTTTGATTATTATGGCGGCGATGAAAAAATATCTAAATGGCGTGTTAGCTCCTCTTTTGGAGACCTTAAAATAATACCTGATTTTTTCTGGACGCATTTACTTGTTGGTGAGCAAAGTTTTTTCATAAAATTTTCTTCTATTGCTTGGGTTAGGGGTGAAAAAATATTTGAAGCCACTGAGATAAATCCGAAAGGGATGGGAATTGATCAATTCCTCTCTTTACCAATTCAGTTAACAGGTTCGTCAGGACCTGATCCGAAGCTTTTTTCAAGCAAGTCAAGAGAGTAGATTTTTCATTTTCAGTAAGGTTGCTTTGTAAAACCTTTTCTAAAAGAATTTTTCGGATTGTTTCTTCATGAAGTTTTACAGTTATAATTTTAAGTGCTGCGGCAATGCCCCCATCAGGAGCAATAAGGTCAATACCATCTTTGGTAATGACACTTTCGTAGACTGGTTCGAAGCCTCTGCCCTTTGGAAAAACTCCACTTTTGCACAAACCGGACTCTTCAAGATAGAGCAAGTCTGCAACCAAGTGATCAATTTTTTCCTGATCTTTAAAAATATCCAAGCCAGAGAAAAAGAACACGCCATTTGGATAAGCTTCCAAAAGAATCTGCAAAATCTGAAGTTGGTGCTCTCTCCTATCATTAATATCAGACATAAGAGTTTCCTTTTACTGAGTAGTTTGAAGGAAAGGGTAAGAGAGGTTTTGCGGGCATCTCTTACCCAGTTGTTAACTACAGGTATTGGAACACAATACGGCCTCTATGGCACGCGAAATAACTTCGCGTGCTCTGGATGGTGAGAGAGAGCAGATATGGCAGGGCGTTCCAAACATTTTGTTGGTGAAGTCATTAACGGGTTCCGCCTGAAGGGCAATGTTTCCTGTGGACGGTGGACTGTTGAATGCACAGAATGTGGGTATAGCCATGATTGGGCAGCAGGCAGGCTTGACAGGAAGATTTGCCTGAACTGTCACCCGACAGAAGACAGACGTGGAAGTCCTCGGAGATTTTATGGCCCTGGGGATGCCCTTAACGGGCGTGTCCTCATTGAACGCCTGAGTAATAATAAATGGCGGAACCGGTGTGAAGCATGCGGCAGAGAGACAGAACGCCACCTTAGTTCTCTCAGGGCCAGTAGCTGCCCCTGTTCACAACGACGTATCAGTAAAGACAGTAACAATGGTAGAGACCTGATTGATTATACGGGAAAAACTGTTGGCTCTTACCTGGTTTCTGCTATGGGAGAGTCTTACCTGGGTGGCTTTACATGGACAGCCACCTGCCAGAAATGTGGCATCACCCGCACGGCTCCCATTAGCAGCTTAAATCAGACATGTACAAACTGCTCCAAAATAGAATACGAAAGTGCCCTTAACACATTAAGAGTCAACTACACCACGGGCCTGCAAGGTCAGCAATTAGTGGAATACAGGCGGTATGTGGCCTGTCATTTCTCGGAAAGGGAAGCGCGTAACAGAGCGCTCCAGGTGCAGCCATGAGTGAGCGTGAGCAGCTAAGGCGTGCGTGCAAAACATTAACCACTGTAGCAATTGACGAATGCGGTGGGCTGGATGCTACACGCTGCCTATTAGGAGTTGGGCAATCTACCTTAAGCGAATACCGACTACCTCATACGAGCAAGGTGGTACCTGTTGATACGGCCATATTGTTAGACCAACAGACAGAGCACCCCTATTTTTTACAGTTGATGGCCCGTGAACTGAATATGGGAATTATCCCCATTGTTCCCCAGAAGGGCATTTTGGGTAAAACAATTGGTGAGATCTCTCGCCTGTCCTCTGAAGCTATTTCAACCAGCGTGGAAGCTATGGCTGATGGTGTGTACGAGATTAAAGAAATTGAAGATATGGAACAGCATTTTCACAGGCTTTTAACTGTGCTGGAGCGCGGTATCGGGATTTTAAACCGAAAACGCCTGGATATGCGCGAACGTGGCCTGACCAGGATTGCTGTTCATGATAAGGGGGAATGCCCATGAGGGGAGATGCAGCCCTTTTACGCTTTGCCCAGAGCGATCTGGTTTTTAACCTGGTCTCAGACAGTGCGCGGCGGTTATGGAGTGATATAGCCTGTTTTTTAAACAGTAAAAACCTTACTACTCTGCCGTCTGCCTATGCCAGCCAAATAGATACATTGTTTGAGCGCAGACGAACACTGACCCCCCTGGTGGATGAGCTGATCACTTATGACCTGTTAACCCGCGGGGAAAACGGATGCCTGATATGCCCTTATCTGGTTGAGCAGGCAGAAAAACGAAACTTACGGAAAGCCAGGAAGCAGGAAAAGCAGGCCCGCCTAACCCAACTGATTGAAACTGGCCAACTGCAAGCGGGTGATGATTTACGCACCATTACCAGCCGCGCTAACGGTAAAAAAGGTGGCCGCCCTAAAAAGCAGATCAAGGGCCAAGGTTATATGATGATGCCTATACAGGGGAATAAACAGGCTGGCCAAAAAGAAAATACCCAGGAAGAGAATGCAAAAAACCTAAATAACCTAAACCAAAACCTAAATTCAGAATTAGGTTATTTAGGTTTCCCCTCTAAGACTAAGCCTAAGAATAATAATATTATTATAAATAACTCTAAGACTCAGACTGAAACCCACGAAAACCTAACTCAAAACCTAAACATACCCCAGGACGTTTTGATGGCCACAACTCTAAAAACAGTTGAGGCGGCCAATTTTGAAGACAGAAGCGAAAAATTCGTTCAAGACCAGATTGGCATGGTCTGCAAGCTCATGAAAAAGGGAATAGACGCTGAAACTATTATTGAGGGTGCAAAAATTACCGCTGAAAAAATGGCCAGGCAAGGTAAAAGGCCGCACCATATGGGTGGGTGTGAAAGAGAGATTTACGCGCTTCACACATTGAAGGTTGGGCAAGGTTTGCTGGGGACTGCCAAGAGCGCAGCATCACCCCCAAAAAGCTACTGCGAGGTGATGTATGAGCAGATCAGGGACAGGGAAATTCAGAAGTTTGAGGCCAACCGTAGCTACAGACCATAAATTCCTGATAAGGAAGAATTCCTCAAACAAAATGCCCATATAAAAGGCCCGGAAGATAACCCATACCTGAAACAGGAAGAAACACACGTGGCATAGATCGCTCCACGGTGGAGCATCGGTAAAATGGGGGTACGCAAAACGTACACCCGCCCCACCGTGGGGAGGGGGCCATGCCCCTTAAAGGGGTGGCAAAACTTTCCACCCCCACAAATTAAAGCATTTACCTGTTCCACGGTGGAACGGGTTCATACAGGAGGCAAACATGAAAAGCTTGACAAAATGGAACGGGTTTTCTAGCGTAATAGGCACTAGAAGTATAGAGCGGTTTCCGCACCCGAGAGCATTGCGGCTTTTTTATGCCTGTATGATTTTTCATGCCGGGTGGAGAAGCGGAAATAAAAGACCTGAAAAGGGAATACCGTTCGGAGCCTCTTTGTACGCTCTAGTTGACACCCGGCGCCAGCTACTAACTGACGCTGTAAACTAAAAGTTACAAAGGAAATAATCATGGCACAATTTAATCCTGTTGCTATTACACCCGTAATGCATAATGGCGAAGTCCGAATTTTAGATGTTGATCTTGCTAAAAGGTTGGGGTTTGAAAAAGCTACTAAAATTAGAGAGCTAATCAAAAGACATACAAATAATTTGGAGAAGATGGGACCCCTCCCCACGGTGGGGAGGGTTATAAACGGCGGCAAAGCTAGAGAATTTTACCTTAACCGCAAGCAGGCCATTTTCATAACGGCCAAATCTGAAACACCAGAAGCTACAGACATTACTATTGAAATTATTGAACGGTTTGATGCCTATGAACGTAATGAGCGCTCCTCTTATTACATTCCAAAAGATTACTCTTCTGCGCTTCGTCTTGCTGCTGAACAGGAAGACTTAATTCAGCAACTTTCCCCCAAAGCTACAGCCTACATGCGCATAGCTGATGCAGAGGGTAGCTTTTGCTTAACAGATGCCGCCAAAACTCTACAGGTTAAACGCATTGATCTGATTAACTGGCTGCAAAAAGAGCACTGGATTTACCGCCGTGTGGGCAATAAGAACTGGTTGGCTTATCAGGACAAGCTGGCCAGCGGCTGCCTTATCCATAAAATAGCTGATTTGGGCACCGATAGTGAAGGGTTTGACCGGATCAGGGAGCAGGTGCGTATTACCGCCAAGGGCCTGACCAAGATCAGCGAAAAATTTTCTCCATTTGCCATCAATTAATAGGGAGAAAACACATGAGTAGCATAAAACTTTCTCCTGATATGAACGACTATAAAATTAAAACAACAACAGGAGTGCTTGTAGAAAGTACACCGATTTATATGGATGTAGTTGAAAAGACGATAGATGATATCCGTAAAATGATCCGCAAAGACAAGGTTGATACTGATAAGATCCTTGAGAAATGCGAACGGGCTACCCTGATGATATTTAAATGCAGGGAAGAACATGCCCAACTTAGAGAAGAAATGCTAGAAGCCGGTGAAGGTGGTTGGCTCCGTAGTTTTTCAAGATAAATTCTTAGGGGATTACTGTTAACCTTATAAGCAAAACAGTGTCTCATCTTAAACCCGTGGATTCAACGGGTTTAAGGTTTTCTGCTAAAAAGGGGTCTGCGTTTTACAGACCCCTTACCTACCCAGAGAAATAGGCAGTGGTTTTATGTATCAGGCAACACATAAAACCTATCATTTTTTCTGGAACAAAACAATGACCATACATAACAAGGGCTTTGCTATTGGCTAGGGCGGGTGCTAGTGCCGCTGCTATTCAGGCCGAACCGCTGATTATTACAAAACTTAACCTTACAACCCGTTACCAGAACGGGCATATTAAACTGACTACCAGGCTAGACGATAAGGGCAAACCTGTGGCCCGTATTTGCCGTGTAGGGGCTATAGAGCGCCTGCGTGATAGAGGCTCTATTACCTATGAGCAGTATCTGGCTGCTGAACGCTATGCCTTGCTCCACGAGGCCGCCCAAGGCGCAGACCAGGGAGATGGCGAGGTTATTGGTTGTCGTGTTGATGGCTCCCCGCCCACAGATGGCGGGGCTACAATTTACACGCTTGATGCACTACAGGAGTTACGGGAATTAGAGGAGCTGTTAGGAAAAAACCTAACTTACATTGCTACACAAATCATTCTTTATAATAAAACTATAAAAGAGCTGGCTAAAAATAGTAAATATGACCCAAAAAGAATTCTCGGTTGGTTAGATAGCGCACTTACCCGAATGGCTGAATATTGGGGGTTTATTGAGGATGATAAAAAAAGTGCTTGAATTCCAGTGGCTCTGGATGCTATAGATATAACCATGATGAATAAGTGTATTTGGTGATGCACTTTTATGGGTTTCCGAAAGCCGGGCTGGTGACAGTCCGGTTTTTTATTGCCCTTTTTCCTCCAAAACAATTTAGAGTTTTTATGGCGCGCGGCGATGTGGTGACCTATGGCAAAAACCATTTTGCCGTGGTGTGGAAAATCGTTGGCCAAAAGACCTACCTGCTTCCCATTATCCTGTTACCACCTTACAGGCACCGAGCCGATGTCCCCATGCGGAAAAACGCCATGGTGCATATTCTGTTTATAGATGCCGTAGTGCGTTGCCGTGAGATACTGGCGCGTAGCCAAGAGAATTTTACATCTACAGATCTGTGCTTACCAGACAGTTTCATGAAACTGTGTGATCTGGCTCTTAAACGGGAAGCCGATATTCAGGTCTTTGAAAAGGCCTTTGAAGGAAACCACAAAAAGTCACTCCCCTATTTTTTAAAGCATCTCAAGGATGTAACGGGATGATCAGTAATGATACCGGCACTGGATAATTTCGACCTGTTGCGTTTCCCTGGTGCCGGTTACACGATACACCAGGCGGTGCTCCTTGGTAATGCGACGAGACCACCAACCAGAAAGCTGACCTTTTAGCGCTTCAGGCTTGCCAAGGCCTATAAAAGGATGGCGGCGGGTATCTTCTACCAGCGTGTTCACTTTTGCCAGCATGGCATGGTCATGAGAAGCCCAATAGAGATAGTCTTCCCAGCCTGTTTCAGTGAACACAACTTTCATGAGTTGGAAGCTGTATCGTCTGGGGTGATGAGTGTGTGCTCTTCAAGCTTGCCCTGGCTGGCCTGCTCAATCCCTTTGAGTAGCCGTTGTGTGTTTTTAGGACTATTGAGCAGATGAACTGTTTCCTGCAGGCCGGAGAACTCTTCTTCTGAGAGGATGACCACATTCTGGTGGGCAGATGTGCGTGTTACCACAATAGGGGCACGGCTATTGGCTGCTTCATCCAGGTAATGAGCAAGGTTTTTTCGCAAGTCAGTATAAGATACGTGAGTCATGATCATCATCTCCTTGTTGTTAATATAAAGTACTTGTTTCTGTACTTCAAGGAAGAAAGAACAGCTTAAAAAAACTGTCCTGATAATGAAGAGTTATCTGCCGCCTGTTTGGAGTGAAAGTGACAGATAACTCTAAAACAGGCCCAAAAGGCGGGAGATAACAGTTATTATCTGTCGCTTTTTGTCTGGTGGAAACAGGCCTTGAGCCCTTGGTTTTCTGCCATAAATGGCATTTGTGTAAAAATAGAGAAAATGAGCAGTGTCAGATAACTCTTTTTTAGGGGCTGAAAAATTCCTGCTCAAAATGTGGTTACACAATAGGGCAGAACATACCAGACGAGCCTATACGCATGATGTGAGGGACTTCCTTCAATGGGTGCAAAAGCCTTTAGGTGAGATAGTTCTTTCTGACCTGCAGGGCTGGTTTGATATCCTGCAAGGGAGTGAAGCGACACGCAGGCGTAAAGTGGCTTCAGTGAAGTCTCTATTACACTTTGCTCATGAGCAAGGCGTGTTAGCCAGCGATCCAGGCTACGGGTTTCGCCTCAAGAAGTCCCCTGATGCCCTGCATGAACGCATTATTACCCAGGAAGAAGCGCTAAAGCTCATTCGTGAAGAGAAAGAGCCACGCAAGCATGCGCTGTTAAGGCTGCTCTATGTGATGGGGCTACGCATCTCTGAAGCGTGTAGCCTCACCTGGAAAGACATGGTGAAAAACCGGCAGGGTGGAACCATGAATATCTATGGCAAGGGCGGCAAGATGCGCCAGATTGGTGTGCCTAAGGATTTATGGGGAGAGCTGGAACAGTTACGTGATGACAGTTCCCCCACAGCACCGGTTATTCCTGGCCGTGATGGCAAGACTATTCAGCTCAAAGCCGCACACCGGATTGTTAAACGGGCGGCCAAGCGTGTTGGCCTGCCAGACGAATTTTCGGCCCACTGGCTGCGCCATGCCTGTGCCTCTCACGCGCAGGACAACGGGGCACCACCCCACGTTGTGCAGCACCAGCTTGGCCATGCAAGCCTTGCTACCACCACACGATACACCCATGCTCGCGCAGGCGACAGTGCCAGCTCTTACCTGAAAGGATAATACCACGATGACGAATGACGTACTAACCGAACAGGACAGGCTGGCTAACCATGCTGTATGGAAGCGCACCTTCCACTATTACCGCCGCCTGGCTTTCCAGCGTAAGGAACTGCCTGGCAAGCGGTTATGGGCTAAAACGCGCATGAAGTTCTGCCAGGAAATGATGGAGAGGTTTAAGGCACCTGTCGAACAGCTATAACCTGAATAAACGAAACCCCGCTGTGCTGATACACAAGCGAGGTTTCTAATTTCTACCTTGGCAGGTTGAGGAAGGTATGAAACTTGAGTGTAAAGTTAATATAAATGAAGGAGCAATTCAAGCTATGGATAAATTGGATCAGTCAAAAAAGCTTCGTCATTTTGCTTATTTTGTTGCGGCTATTGTAGGTGGTGGCCCGTTTCTTTTCGGGTTGGCTGCCGTGATACGGGCTTTTCATTAATGGAAAGTATGGAAGCCTGGCGGTTTATAGTCATGGCACTCATGGTTGTTATGAGTGTTTTTCTGTTTTCCCTACCTGGGATTTTAGAGGGAATAACCCATTTAATTTCAGTTTTGGATAAGGTTCAATGAAAAACATGGAAGCCTGGCGGTTTATAGTTCTTTGCCTGATTACTGTTATCTGGGCAATAGCCTATGTGTTGAGAGCCTATTTTTTGAGAAAGTGATACCTTATGAATGAGCATACAGAGACGCTAGATGGTTATATGAAAGACGCCTCCGGACGGCTGGTTCCACGCGACAAGGTAAAGCCTGAACATCTGCTGGAGGATGAGCTGGTGCGTTCTCTTCACGAGAAGGCAGATGCCCGCCATGAAGCCCTGCTGGTGCTCAAGGAAGAGTCTTTTGCTGATATCAGGACGTTACAGTCCTTGCTGGCAGAAAAATACGATACAAAGCTTGGTGGTCAGAAGGGCAACCTGACCCTGCATAGTTATGATGGCCTGTTACGCATTACCGTGGCGATTGGTGACAGGATTACCTTTGGGCCCGAACTGCAAGTGGCTAAAAAGCTGATTGATGAATGCCTTGATGAATGGACAGAAGAAGGCAATTCCAATATCCGGGCGATTGTGGCGGATACCTTTGATGTGAAAAAGGAAGGCAAGTTACGGGTGGATAATGTGCTTGGCCTACGCCGCCTGAACATTACCGAACCTAAATGGCTTAAGGCCATGGAAGCCATTGCCGATGCCATACGGGTAGAAAGCTCCAAATCCTACGTCCGCTTCCACAAAAAAGCTAACCCAGATGCTCATTTCGTGCAAACCCCACTCGATATCGCTAGGGTGTAGGCGGTGATAAAGTTTTCATTAGTAAGAATGCTAATGGGGAAAGTATATAATAATTATATTGTACACGTGAGTGTGTTTTTAGAATTTTATCTTTTAAAATATTATTGAAATAGCTGTTATTACTTTGGCTTGAATTATCAGAATAAAATTCTATTAAATTTTCATTTTTTAAATTTTGTACAATAACAACAGATGATTCATTATCAATCGAGTAATTATTTAAAGAGTCTTCAAAGTATTTATTTAATTGTAAAACCAAAAAATCTGAATTAGTCTTAGTTGTATATTTGTTTTCAAAACTATTATTACTTGCTAATAAATACATATTATATAAAATATTTAAATAAAGAGCATCAAGTGGATTAAGCTTTTTTACAATTTCTATAAATTGTTTTCTAAAATTTTTTCCTTTATCAACAATTGCTGTTATTAGAAGCTTTGCCCATAAATCTTGCAGCTCATCGTTACTTTCGTTTTTAGCCTGTTCCAAAATTTCAATAATAATTTCTGGATTGGTATCTGTAATACGGTTGATATCAATGCCCTCTTTTTCAAGATCGTCCATCGCTCGTTGAACTACATCGATGGTATGCTTGAAGTATGGATCACGAAGAGCTTTCTCTGCATTTTCTTTTATAAAATGAGCAAATATAGGCTGTAAGACTTTGTATGCCTTTTGTGTAATCTCCGAGGCAATCTTAATATTTTTATAGCCTTTAAAAATAGTAACAGCCGTTGAAATCGGATCCATTGTTATATCCTGAATTTATTTACTATGCCCCGCAAACCACCTGTATTAGGATCATCATCACGTAAGAGGTTATATGATGATTGCCGTGGTTCTGCATCATCTCGTGGATATGATAGAACCTGGCAAAGATGTAGGCAGACATTTCTAAAGGGTAATCCTCTTTGTGTGTTCTGTCAAAAAGAGGGACGGATTAAGGAAGCAACAGAAGTGGATCATATCCAGACGGTTCGTAACCGTCCTGATCTTCGCCTTGATCCCCGTAATTTACGCGCTCTATGCAAGTCCTGTCACAGTGCCAGAACCATGAGGGATCAGGTGCATGGTCATTCCCTACCCCATAGGAAGGCTATCTAAATATTCAGAAAGTTCTTTGCTTGAATTTTCACTCTGATTTTTTAATTCTCTTTCTTCCAATTAATCATATCCTTTAAAAATAATAATATTAAGCTTTCTATTGTTTTTATTATTTTATTTATTAACAGAAACTCAATTAATATAACTATATCTTTGGGTCCTTCCTGTGGGGGTGGTGTATCGGGAGTAATTCGCCCTGCGTTTTGGGCCCAGCTACAGGAATTTTTTTGAGGTTAACACTTTGGTTAACAGATGTCTCTAGGATTATCAGACCGTGAGGCAGCAGAGCTGGTTGGTGTCAGCCATGTTGCTATTTATAAAGCCCGTAAAAACGGCAGGATACCAACACTTTCTGATGGCAGCCTTGGTAAGGAAGAGGTCCGGGATTGGTTTGAAAATCGGCGCACACCACGCGGGGGTAAGCCCAGCAAGGTTAACGCCAAAGTTAACGCAAAAAAACGCAAAGTTAACAGCAAGGTTAACACGGAAGTTAACACGTGCAAGGTTAACGAAAAAACCAAATTTGAAACCCTACTGGAAGAAAGGCATGTTTTCCTTAGCAGACGTGAGGCGGAGCTTTATAGGGACAGTTTTGTTGCCCGCCTAAAAGAGCTGGAATATCACACGCGCTTAGGCGAACTTGTCCCCATAGAGAATGTTGCCAAAGCGGTTGGCCAGGATTATGCCCGTATCCGCACTCGCCTTCTGGCATTACCCGCAGAGCAGGCCCCCACATTATTTCAATGCAAAACCGTCAACGACCTTCAAGATAGGCTTCATACACTGGTTACGCGGGTTTTAGAAGAGCTGTCCCAAGATGAACACCAGCATGAACAATGGAAATCTTTACAAAGAAAGCAGGAAGACTCTCCGAAAGGCCCTTGATAAAACCAGAAAACTCAATCTTGCCCCGCCACCCAAGCTTTCCCTCAGCGAATGGGCCGCCCGTTATGCTGTGCTCTCTGCTGAGACGAGTGCCCAAACGGGCCGCTTTGAGGCTTACGCTTACCAGGTTGGGATGATGGATGCCATAACAGATCCTGCTGTTGAACGTGTTACGGTCATGAAATCAGCCCGTGTGGGTTATACCAAAATTCTGGATCACATTATTGGCTATTATCTGCATCAGGACCCAAGCCCCATTCTAATTGTCCAGCCCAGAGTTGAAGATGCCGAAGACTACAGCAAATCAGAAATAGCCCCCATGCTGCGGGATACTCCTGTATTACAGGGTATTGCACCAGACCCCAAAACCAGAAACGGCGATAATACCCTCCTCAAAAAGACCCTGAAAAACGGTTCTTCCCTTACACTGGTAGGAGCAAACTCCCCTGGGGGGTTCAGGCGCATTACCGTGCGTATTGTCCTGTTTGATGAAGTGGACGGCTACCCTGTTGGCGGTGCTGGCTCTGAAGGCGACCAAATTGCCTTGGGCACTAAGCGGTCTGAAACCTTCTGGAACCGCAAGATTGTGGCCGGCTCAACCCCTACCATTAAAGGGATCAGCCGTATTGAAAGTCGCTTCCTGGAAGGAGATCAACGCAGGTTTTATGTGCCCTGCCCACAATGTGGGGAATACCAGGTTCTTAAATGGGGTGGTAAGGATACGCCCTATGGCATCAAATGGGATAAGGACGATGATGGCAAGTCCCTACCTGAAACAGCCTGGTATGCCTGCGAGCATAATGGCTGTATTATCGGAGAAGAGCATAAATCCGAGATGGTTGCCAAGGGGGAATGGCGGGCTGAAAAACCCTTTAATGGCCATGCTTCCTTTCATATCTGGACAGGCTACTCCCTTTCCCCCAATGCCACATGGGGGAAACTGGTTGAGGAGTGGTTGAGGGTTCAGCATGATATCAAGGCCCTGCAAACATTTGTTAACACTACGTTGGGCGAAGCGTTTGAAGATCGGGGAGTAGGAGCCCTTTCAGAACTCACCCTGGCCAAACGGGCAGAATTATGGCCTGCCGAAGTGCCTGATGGTGTTGTGCTTGTTACCGCTGGTGGGGATACGCAGGATGACCGTGTCGAACTGGAAATCGTAGGTTGGGGCCGCAACGAGGAACGCTGGTCTATTGCCCATGTCGTTGTTGATGGCGACCCGGAAAGTCCCGCTCTTTGGAAAGAAGTTGATGAAGTCCTGAAACGTAAATGGTTTAGAGCCGATGGCAGGCCCTTCGTAGTAGAAGCTGCTTGTATTGATTCAGGGGGGCATCATACGCAAAAGGTCTATGAGTTCTGTAAAGCCCGTCTGGGGCGTAAAATATGGGCGATAAAGGGGGAGTCTGCCCGTAATGGGCAACGCTCTCCCGTCTGGCCTTCCAAACGTCCCAGCCAGAAAACCAAAGGCTTTAAACCATTCATTATTGGGGTTAATGCTGCCAAGGATGTCATCCGGGCCCGGCTTCACATCCCCATACCCCCAGAAGGCACTTCCTGCCCAGGCTACATGCATTACCCAGCAGATAGGGACCTTAATTTTTTTGCCCAATTAGTTTCAGAGCGTCTGGTTCGTAAATATGTCAGTGGCCGTGAACTCCGCATCTGGGAACAAACCCCTGGACGTGCTAACGAAGCCCTCGATCTGGCCGTTTATTCCTATGCGGCCCTGTGTGGCTTAACCCAGAGAGGCCTGCAACTCAATAAACGGGCAGACCGTATGGAGCAAGGCCAGGACGCACCACCCACTATTGAACAGGCTGTGGATGTTAGTGGGCTACCCAAAGAGGAACAAAGACCAGACAGAACAGTCGAAGAGTTAAGCCCGGAAGAAAAGAAAAAGCGTTTCATCAAAAGGTTTGTCTAATGGCTTATTCCATTTTTATAGACACAAAACAGACTGAAAAAATGCTTCGGAAACTTGCCAAAAATCAGGTTCCATTTGCTGTTGCTAAAGGTCTTACCATTACCGCAGCAGGTGCTCGTGACATGATGAAGCAGGATATTCCCAACATATTTGATAACAACAATGCTTTTACTCGTAATGCCGTGGGCATAAGCCCCGCCAATAAGCTGGATCTTATTGCCCGTGTTTTTGTAAAAGATCAACAAGCCGAATATCTAGGGTTCGAAGAGTTTGGTGGATCCAGATCACCAGGGGAAGGCGCTAAAAACTCCAATGCCAAGGCCATTCCTTTAGGGGGAAAGGATGCCCGGAAAAAAGCAGGCGGAACCCTACCCAGAAATTATATTAAAAACCTCGCCGCCCGTGCCAAGGCTGATAAGGCCCGGCCCAAAGGGACAAAAGGGAAAAAACTGCGTTTTTCCATCGTTAAAATATCCGGTAAAGCCCCTAATGGTATGGGAGCTGGTGGGTTTTTTAAACGAGACAGAAAATATGGCACAATCAAACGCCTAGTCGAATTCTTTGATGAGGCAACCTATAAGCCAAAATTCGGCTTTCTGAATAAGGTTAGCGACAATATCCAACAAGAACTTTCAAAGAATATAGAAGAGGCCTTTAATGATGTCCTGCGTGACTTGAATAAGTAATTTATTATGATCCATTCTCCAATATCTTCCCACACCATATGGTCTAACCTGCCACGGCCTGAACTTATGGCCATGTTGACCCAGGCCCAGAAGGCCTATGCAGAGCTCCTGTGCGGGGCAAAAGTGGTTTCTGTATCCTACTCACAGGAAACAGGGGCAAAATCAGTTACCTACTCCCAGGCTGATCGTAATGGTCTACTAGGTCTTATCATGGATCTCCAACGCACATTGGGCATTAACAGGCGCAGAGCAATAGGAATACGCTTCAGATGAAAAAAAGCCAGCTCTTAGGCCCTGATGGCAACCCCCTTCCTTTATCAGCAAAGCAGAGAACATCGGCTCTCAACTCTCATTGGAATGGTTCTGCTTACGATGCCGCTGATTATGGCGGAACACATATGCATGGGTGGAACCCTCTTTTATGGTCACCTGATGTTGAAAAAAACCCTTTTAGGGACCGTATCGTTGCCAGAGTTAGAGACCTTGTCCGCAATGATGGCTGGGCTTCAGGTGTTGTTACCCGTATTCTGGATAATGCCATTGGTGGCACATTCCGCCCCATCAGTAAACCAGACTACCGGGCTTTGAAACACAAAACAGGATTTTCTTTTGATGCAGAATGGGCCGATGAATTTGGCAGGGCCATTGATAGCCATTGGCGTTCATGGGCAGAAGATGATGGCCGTTATTGTGATTCGGAAAGAAGGCTTACCTTCTCGCAAATAATGTGGGTTGCCATGCGTCATGAGCTGATAGATGGTGATGCCCTAGCTATTTTACCCTGGCTTCCAGAACGAGTTGGAGCAGGTAAAGCCCAATATGCAACAACTATTCAGCTGGTTGATCCCGATCGTCTTTCAGATCCCAACAATACCTTTGATCAAAAATACATTAGAGGGGGTGTTCATATTGATGAATGGGGTGCTCCCCTTGGTTATTATATCAGAAAAGCTCATCAAGGAGACTGGTTTTCCGCTGATGAAACAGTCATCTGGGACTATTATGAAAGAGAGACAGACTGGGGCAGGCCCAAAGTAGTTCACCACTTCCAGCCAATGCGCGCAAGTGAGCATAAAGGGGCCATTGGTATTTTTACTCCTGTCTTGCAACGATTAAAGATGTTGATCAAATACGATAGTACAGAGCTGGACTCAGCTATCGTCAATGCCATCTTTGCTGCTTTCCTGGAAAGCCCGTTTGATCCCGTAAGTACAGCCGATGCCCTTGGCCTTGATGACGTTGACGGTAACATCGCACAATATCAGGAAAACCGTAGAGAGTTTCATGGTGAAAAAAAACTTACCATGGGTGGTGTGCGTATCCCAACCCTTTTTCCTGGTGAAAAAATTAACACCATAACAGCTGTACGTCCTGCCAGTAATTTCAAGGATTTTGAAAATGCCGTTTTAAGAAATGTTGCCTCTGGTGCTGGAGTTTCTGCCCAACAGGTCAGCAATGACTGGTCAGACGTTAACTACTCTTCAGCCCGTGCTGCCATGCTAGAAGCGTGGAAAACCATGCAACGTCGAAGGCTTAGCTTTGCCCAGGGCTTTGCCTCTCCTATCCGCACAGCATGGCTTGAAGAGTGTTGCCATACCGAAAAGCTCCCCCTTCCACAAGGTGTTAATGCAGATTGGTTAAAGGAAAATTTTGCTCAACTTAAAACGCCACTTTGCCGATGCCGCTGGCTTGGTCCAGGCCGTGGCTGGATAGATCCCGTGTCTGAGCGCCAAGGAGCAGTATTAGGTATGGATGCCGGCCTTTCCACCCTTGAGAATGAAGTTGCAGAAAATGCTGGTGAGGACTGGGAGGAGGTCGTGGATCAAAGGGCCGTAGAAGTCCGGCGCTTTGATCAATTGGGCTTACAACGCCCAGATTGGGCCGGAAAGGAGCAAACAGCAACCCAAGCCTCAACCCCTCCCCAAAAACCGAGCGCAAAATGAATTTACCATCCTTCCCTCTTGCCTTACGGCCAGATCATATTGCTCTTTGGCTAGTAAATCTGGATAAAGATATCCCTCTTGCCAAAAGCAATTTTTTTGCACCAGAAATTATACAAAACATTGCCATCATCCCCATTCAAGGGCCATTAGAGCAGTTTCACTATAGTATTATCAGTGCTGCCTTGCAGGCGGCCTTATCTGATACGGCTGTAAAAGCCATTGCCTTGCTTATTAATAGCCCTGGCGGTGTTGTTAACGGTATGTTTGACCTGGCTGAGGAAATATATAGCGCCAGAAGCCAAAAGCCTATCTGGTCTATTCTAGATGACGGCGCTTATTCAGCGGCTTATGCCTTAGCTTCCTCAAGTGATTTTATTACTGTTCCCAAAGCTGGTGGTGTTGGCAGTATTGGCACAGTAACCGCTCATATTGATATAACACAGCAGCTAGAAAACTCTGGCATAAAACTTACAACTGTTTCTTATGGCGATAGAAAAACAGAACGTTACCCAACTTCCCCTCTTTCTAAAGAGGCAAAAGCGAGAATGCAGGAAGAGGTCGATTTTCTAGGGGAAATGTTCGTTGCTCTCGTTTCCAGAAACCGTAACGTAAGCCCTCAGAAGATACGCAATACACAAGCGTTAACCTATTTTGCTGAAGAGGGTATCAGACTTGGCTTAGCAGACCAAATTGCTTCACCCCGTGAGGCCATCTCTGCCATGTTAGCTCTTTTGCAAGAGAGAGAATAAACAAAGCCATTTGCTTTTTTAATCATCTATACCAGCCCCTTTATAGGGGCTTTTTATTGGAGTAAGCCCATGTCTTTTCTGAAAAGAAAAAATTTTCAACATCTCTTTGGTCATTCTTTTCTCAAATCGTCCTCAGAGAATGACGAAGACAAACAAGATAATAATGCCGAAGATGAGGATGATACAGACGCTGAAGATGAGCAAGAAGATACCAAATCCAGACGCTCAAAAAAAGCCAAACACGCCAAAACCCACAGTGCTGATAACGACGACGATACAAGTGCTGAAGATGATGACGATGCAGAGGCTGAAGATGAGGAAGAAGATACCAAATCCAGGCGTTCTAAAAAGGCCAAACGTGCCAAAGCCCGCAAAGCTGATGACGACGATGAAGATACCGATGCCGAAGACGAGGATGAAGACAACACAGCAGAAAGTGATGATGAGCGTAAAGAGGCACGGGCTATGGAACGTAGGCGATGCAAAAATATATTCCTTTCCAAAGCAGCAGGCATTAACCCCTCTTTGGCAGCGCACCTAGCCTTTAACACTTCTTTACCCAGTAAGCAGGCCATTGTTATTTTGAACGATGCAACAGCTGGGCAAGCCTTAGCACATCATCAACAGACATTAAGGCAGAAAATGCAAAGCCATAGGCTCAACCCTATCGGGCAGGACCAAAAAGTAAAGTCTGTTACAGCACATCCGCTAGCAAACCAAATGCTGGCTGCTGCTAAAA
Organism: Entomobacter blattae; assembly: GCF_014672835.1. Lineage (NCBI taxonomy): Bacteria > Pseudomonadati > Pseudomonadota > Alphaproteobacteria > Acetobacterales > Acetobacteraceae > Entomobacter > Entomobacter blattae. The sequence goes on from NZ_CP060244.1 coordinate 2,477,631, forward strand.
AAGCTCGTGGTCATTAAAAACTTCCTTCAACAAGGTTTATACTTATGCAAAATATTAACAATAGTGATTATTCACCTGCTCCAGGTATATTTGATGCAACCTTTGTCCCCGATCAGCTTATTGCCGGTGTACAAACCCGTGTAACAGATAGTATCACCCTAAAAGCTGGCCAGGGCATCTTACATCGTGGTGCTGTTTTAGGTGTGCCTACTGCCGGTGGTGGTGCTGTGTTATGCACACAAAGTGCTACAGACGGCTCTCAAACCCCTATCTATGTTCTGGCCAGCACGTATGACACTACCCAGGGTGATGTTATCAATGCAGGGATCTACGCAACAGGAGAATTTAACTTTAGAGCACTGTCTTATGGCGAAGGCTGGACATTTGATACCCTAAAACGGGCTTTCCGCCCTGTTAACATTCATATTAAAGACTCTGTTTCAGCAGCAGATCCAAGCTAGTTCTCTACAACAGCTCCCTTCTTTTAGCCTTCCCCCTTGGGAAGGTTTTTTTATAAAGGCCATATGATCAATGACCATCATTCCCCAAGAGCTTTATGATACCAATCTGCTTGTTCAGGTAGTAACAAACCTTAAAACCGCCCAAACCTTTCTACTAGACAACTTTTTCCCTAATATTGTGGAAAGTGACACACAATACGTCTCCATCGATGTCGATGTGGGTAAGCGGCGTATGTCACCCTTTGTCTCTCCCCGCCAAGAAGGAAAACTTGTTGAAGCACGCCATGTGCAAACGAATGTATTTGAACCTCCTTACATTAAAGATAAACGTGCACCAGATGTTATGCGCCCAGTACGCAGACAGATTGGAGAGCGCATTGGTGGTAGCCTTTCAGCGGGTGAGCGGATGATGGCCAACATCACTTTTGAGATGGAAGACCAGATTGACATGCTCAAACGCCGCCAGGAATGGATGGCAGCCCAAGCCCTTATGACTGGCAAACTGACTGTCTCTGGCGATGGTGTCCCTACTAGCACTATTGATTTTAACCGTGATGCTGCCCTTACTTATGTTGCCTCTGGCTCTTCTCTATGGGATGCTGATCCCTCAGGGAAAACCTCACGGGCAACAGAAGATGTTAGAAGCTGGATTTCCCTTGTACTTAAAAAAAGCGGTGCAGCTATAACAGATCTTGTCTGCACAAATTCTGCCTATAATGCTATGCTTAAGGATGAAGGTATTAAACAGGCCATATTCAATTCATCTATCCGTCAAAATAGTGATGCCAATATCACCATGGGGCCAAACGCAGCTCGTGGAGCAGTCCTTCAAGGCATTTGGGGTGGATTGAATATATGGCTTTATAACGACTGGTTTGTTGATGAAAACGACGTCGAACAGCCTATGATTCCCGATGGAATGGTGTTGGCCATTTCAAGGGACATGATGGGAACACGCGCTTACGGCGCTATTAAGGATCCCCAGTTTAGCTACGGCGCTTTGGCTTATGCTCCTAAAATGTGGTTTCAGGAAGATCCTGCTCAAACCTTGCTCATGATGCAGTCTGCCCCTCTCGTTATTCCAAGCAGGGTTAATGCCTGCCTGGCAGCAACAGTTGCCAAACCTATAGGAGGGTAGTGATAATGGCTGGTGAGGAAAAAACCAAACAAACGCCCAAAAATTCTCTAGAACCCCCGGAGCAACCAAGCCCAGATGACCTTTCTACCGAAGAGAAGGGTGCAGCCCCTTCTCTTCACTCCCAGCCTTCCACTCCATTAGATGGTAGTGGAAACACTAAACAGCCAGCCACCAAAAAAAGCAATATGGTTACAGTTGTTGTCAATAAGGGGCGAAGGATATGCCATGATGATATCTTCTATAATGAAGGGTCATCTTTTAGCACAGACCGTTCTACAGCCCAATGGCTTGGTAATGCCGGTCATGTCACCAAAGCAGGCAGTGATGAAGGTTAATTTTTCAACACTGGTCTTACTGCCCTGCCTGGATGCCTTTGGGGATGATATCATGTTTATTTCCTCTCAAAAGCTGCAAAAACACACCATAAAAGGTATATTTGACAAGGCTTTTTATGAGCAGGAAGTCCTGGCCGATACAGCACTCCCCATAGGTAACCCTCAATATATTTCAGCGCTCCGTGCGGTTATTGGCATCAGGCTTGCTGACCTGCCCTTTGCCCCCCAGCAAAATGACAGGATCATTCATAAAAATATAACCTATGTTGTCAATGATGTGCGCCTGGACGGCCAAGGCGGTGCCCACCTTATCCTTAACGAGGTTTCTCAAACTCTATGACTTTATACCGTATCCAGCTTCTGGACTGTGCTGCCAATGCTCTAAAAGAAGCTGGCACCCTGGCAGAAAACCGCGTTTATACCGCTCGTAGCTGGCCAACCACACCCATTCTCTATCCTGCTATTATTTTACAGGCGCCCCTGGATCATGCCCAGAGCACGGGGAAAACGGCCGTAAGCTTTTCCCGCACAGTAAGTCTGGCCATCCGGGCCCAGGTCTGTTTTCAGCTCCAAGGGGATGGCACACCTACGCCAGACATTCCCCTGGCAGCCAAATCAGAAATGGCTTTGCATATCCTTACAGAACAGATTGAAGCCGTTTTGCTCACCCATATCCCTCTTATGGCCATGGTGGAAGAAGTGTCTTCTCTCTCTACTGAAGTGCTGTTTGATAGCAGCTCGGCCCAACCTGTGGCAGAGGCCAGAATGCGGATGGATCTCCTGTTCAGCCAAACCTACAGCTCTGGGGGTGAACCGGTTGAGCGTATTATGACCTCAATTAGAGAGAGCGATTATTACCAGAATTTTATTAAAAACCATTGCCCGTCATACTGCTAACGGAGTTCATCCATGTTTGTAAAACCGGTTAAAGGCCGCACAGTCCGCCACCCTGAAACGATGCGGCTACTCAATGAACAGGGCGAAGAGGTCCTACGCACCTCGTTTTGGCTCTCGTGTCTAAAAGTGGGGGATGTTGAGGAAGCTGAAAAACCATCAGCTAAACCTTTACTGCACTCAGTAACTCCACCTGAAAAGCCCCCTAAATCTCCTGAGAAACTTATTCCCTCAGAGCAAACCAAAAAAAATGAGGTCTAAACATGGCCATCTCCATTCCCAACTATTCGGACAGCAATATTGTCCCAGGTTTTTACTTCTCGCTTGATAACCGAAATGCCAATACGGCCACCATTACCAGGCGTGTCCTGCTCATTGGGCAAATCACCTCTACAGCCCAAGCTACTGCAGGGATTGTTGAACAGGCACTTGCCGGCAGTGAAGCCAATACCCGTTACGGGGCAGGTTCACAATTAGCCCAAATGGTACTAGCCTATCGTAACATTGATACGTTTGGTGAGGTCTGGGCACTCCCCTTAGCAGACGATGCTCAGGCAACTTCGGCCACAGCGACTATCACTATCGAAAACCCTGCTTCTCAAGAGGGGGTTATCAGCCTTTATATTGGTGATAACCTGCTCTCTATTCGCATCAGTCGGATGGATACCACCCAAACTATAGCCCAGGCTATTACTACTGCTGTAACTGCCAATCCCACCCTACCCGTTAGTGCAATAGCCAGCAATAATAGCGTTATGCTGACAGCTAAAAATAAGGGCGAAAGCCTGAATGCCCTCTCTCTTACCCTCAACCTTCTTGGGGCCAGCAATGGTCAAACCACACCACCAGGGCTTAAACTGACCCTAACACCCTTTACCGGCGGTGCGGTTAACCCTGTTTCTGCCCTTGAAGTAGCTTTAAGCCAGCTGGGGGATAAATTCTTTGACCTGTTCATTATCCCCTATACGGATACCGAATCACTGGATGCGTTAGAGCAGTTCCTCAATGACACATCCGGGCGTTGGTCCCCCATGGCGGAGCTTTATGGTCATGTGCTTACGGCCTTTAGTGGCACTTATGGGCAGGCTACAACATTGGGTAATAGTCGTAACAACCAGCACGAAACCATTCTTGCCACCTCTGACAGCCCCAGTGAGCCCTGGAAATGGGCAGCGCAAGCTGGTGCACAAATCGCCCTTTCCATCCGCCAAAACCCAGCTCTTCCCATTACACAGCTGGAGCTTACTGTTCGGCCGCCAACCCAGCAATTCCCCGTCAGCCAACGCAACAGCCTGCTTTATGACGGCATTTCCACCTTCACGGTCAGTGATAGTGGTTCAGTTATTCTAGAGCGTCTGGTTACCACCTACACCGATAATCCAGCAGGTCTACCTGATAATTCCTATAGGGATATTGAAACATTGATGACCTCTGTCGTCTGTATGCAGGACCTGCACACGTTTCTAGCCTCCCAATATGGAAGGTTTATCCTGGTCGATGATGCTGCCAAAATTCCAGCAGGGGTGCCGGCAACAACCGCACAACTTATAAAAGCTGCTGTCGTTTCACGCTATCGCACCCAGGCCCAAAATCTCTGGGTGCAAAATACCGATCGTTTTGCAGCCAATATTCGGGTTGAAAATGCGGGTTCCGGAACAGTGAAATTATTCCTGCCTTACCAGTTTGCCAACCAGCTGCGCATCATTGCCGGCACACTCCAGTTTACCAAACCATAAGGATATTATTTCATGGCATCCTACGTTAATCAGGGCCCACTAGCAGGTCTTGCCACCCTTACCATTAACGGTGAGGACTGGTCCGTTGTTAGTGATCTCTCTTATATGCCCTCTGGCCTCGTTAATGAAACCCTTAAGGGCCAAACCAGGGTTGAGGGCTATTCCGCCATGCCTGGTGAAGGCTATGTTTCAGCAACTTTACGAGACAGGAATGATAGAAAACTGTCTGACTATAAAGGCGCATCTGGCCTTACGGTTATTGCAAGGCTGGCCAATGGTAAAATTGTTACCTGTAATAATGGCTGGGTGACCGATTTTGAAGAGCTGAAAACCCAGGAAGGCACATTCAGCATCAAATTTGTAAGCGACGATGTCAGCGAAGATGTAGTAGGAGCGGCCTGATGGAAAATGAAAAAATCCTTGTTCTTGATACCCCCATTGAAGATAAGGAGAATACCTATCAGGAACTGAAATTGCGTGAGCCCACAGTTTACGAGGTTCAGGAGGCTGCTAATTTCGTGCGGTTGGATGATCTGGAAACCACTATTCTTGAATCCCAAACCGATCTGGTGCGGCGTATCAGTGGTTAGCCATTAAAAATTATCAATCAGCTTCCTGTAAGGGTGATGGACGAAGCCGTGCGCTTTGTTGCCGCTTTTGAGAATGATAACCGCCGTAACCTTGAGGAAGAACCCTCGCTAGATCCCTCTCTTACCCTTGTTCTGGACTCCCCTGTTAAAACCAATAAAACAGAGTTTGACACCATGCATCTGCGTGAGCCTACTGTTATGGAGCGCAAAATTTCTGGTGTCAAAAAACGCAACAAAAACCTGCGTTCCTATTATGATGCTGAGGTGCAGTTGGTTAAAGATGTCAGCGAATGGCCATTAGCAGCCGTACTGGCCATGCCCATTAGCCAGTTTGTAAAGGCTTCTGATTATCTACAGGGTTTTTTTATGTCTGGCCAAAAAACTGGTATGCGCTCTCCTATGATGTAATTAGGTTTTTTGGCTGGTCGTTTAACGACCTCAACACCCTTACGGGCCAACAAGTAATGGAAGCGGCCAATCAGGCCAACCGCATTGTAACAGACGAAAAACAGCAGGCAAAAAAGCAGCAATATGGCCAACACGAACGCCATTAACATTGCCATTATCGGCAAGGACATGATCAGTGCAACTATTGACCAGGTGCGCATGCGTATTACCCGTATGCCTGCTGTGGTTAATAATACGCGCCAGTCCCTCCTGCGTTTGTCAACAGCTTCTGGCTTGCCACAATTAGGTAATAGCCTCAGTGCCATTGCCCAAAAGGGGATGCGTGCGTTTCAGTCTATCGGGCAGATCATTCCTGTTCTCGGCGTTCTTACGGGCTCTGCCACGTTGGCAGGGATTTACCATCTTGTCTCTGCCTGGGGGGAGTTTGGCTCTAATCTTTCAACCACAGCCCAGAGTATGGGGCTTTCCGTCTCCAGCCTTCATGGGTTGGATAATGCAGCACGGCTTGCTGGTGTTTCTTCATCATCCCTTAATTCCGGCATACAAACCCTGGGCAAAGGCCTATGGGATGCAGTAGGGGGTAGAAACCCCCAGCTTGTAGCAGCCTTTCAAACCTTGGGCGTTTCTTTTCAAAAAGCCAATGGCACAGCTAGAAGTGCTGCTGAAATCATGCCCATTCTGGCAGACAGGATAAAATCCATCCGCAACCCCATAGCCCAGGCCGCAGTAGCAACAGAGTTTTTTGGCTCTGCAGGCCAAGAGATGCTGCCTTTCCTACGCCTCGGCTCCCAAGGCATGGCCCAATACACCAACATGGCCAGGCAATATGGGGTAATGAACGAGGCAGGGGCAAAAGCTGCCAACCAGCTAAGGATGGATCAAACCCGCCTAACCCTGGCTGTTGAGGGGTTTGGTAACTCTGTCTCCCAGGCGGTTGCTCCTGTTCTCTCCCCCCTTATTCGGCAAATGGCAGATTGGATAGCCGCTAACAGAACATGGATTGCCCAAAATATTGCCCAATATATCAGGAGTTTTGGCATCTGGCTTAAAAATATTGACTGGGCAGGTCTACGGCAAGGGGTAGAAAATGCCTATAACAAAATCCTTTCCTTTAGCTCGGCCATAGGCGGGGGAACCAGATTGTTGGAAATTCTGGGCGGCCTGCTGGCCTTGCGAATGATCAGCCCATTTTTTGGGTTTGCCGGTGCCGTATTACAAGCTTCAGCTGCTCTTTTTACACTGGGTGGTTCTGTTATCCGTCTGGGGGCTATGTTCCTACCCATGCTGGCTACCCCTGTGGGGCTGGCTGCAGCTGGTATTGGCCTGGCCATTGCCGGTATTACCTTTGCTGGCTACGAAATGTATAAGCACTGGGATGAGATTAAAGACTACTTCGTTGGATTATGGAAAAAAATCCGTGAATCGTTCCAAAAAGGTTGGGAATACATCTCCCCCATTGTTGATAAAATCAGGGATGCCGCCAATTTTGTAACCAACAGCACGCTTGGCCAGATGATAAGCTGGACAGGCCAGAAGATTGAAGGCGGCTGGAATTCTCTCTCCCAGGTCTGGAAAAACCCGGCTGGGCAGGCCCTTAATGGGGGTGATGAGCTGAACAGTTATGTCGCCAGAGCTGCCCAGGCCAATGGGCTTGATCCCAACATTATCAAAGCCCTGATCAGTGCTGAAAGTGGCGGCCATATGGTAGGAAATTCCCAGTCTTCTGCCTATGGCTATATGCAGCTGACCAGGGCTACTGCGCAGGATGAAGGGGTTAATGCCTATGATCCCATGCAGAATGTTCTGGGAGGCAGTAGCCATTTCCGCAAGGCGCTTCAGGCCGCTAATGGCGATTATGATGGCGCTGTGGGTGCCTATCATGATGGCCTTAATAGCTCTGGGCTGAAATGGTATCAAGCTCATCAGGGAGATGTTTCCCATTTCTCCCCCGATGCCCAGAAGGAAATCCAAATTGTTAAAGGTAATTACGCCGCTGAACGTGTAGCCTCCGGCCTTGGCCAAGGGCAGAATATGAACGCCAACCTTAATATTCACGTCAATACCCCTGCCGGCACCAAAGTCAAAGCTGAAGGGGGAAAAGGCCTTAAAGTGGCTGCCGTTACCCAGCACCGCTCCATGGATCCATCCCTTACTCCCCACGGCTTTTAAAATCGGTTAATAATTTGATGTTGGTGTGATAAAGAAATCCTTGTCCAGCTTTTCCCCTGAAACAACAAATTTTTCATAAAAGGGTGTATACTTCACGTGGTCTGCCTCTTTGATAAACTGCTTGAGTTCATCTGTCACATGATCAGGGTTAAGAAAAGCAAACAGATTGTAATAAAGCGTAAAACTATCAAAGTTATTTTTCGGTATCATGATATTGCCAGTTATGGTTGAGGCTACAACATTCCCTTTTTGATCAATATAAAGGGAAGATCCATAACAATTATGGTACTGACACCATGACATCATAGCGTATTTTCCGGTAATATTGATCTGAGCAGTATTTGTAGGCCAAGGGGGATAGGCTTCTCTTAGATAATGATAGTCCGCTTCCCAATATTTTTTAAGAGGAAAGGTTGTTATTTCCTGCTTTATTGTGTCAACACGAGCTGTAGCTGGATAATTCCAGTATGGCTGGATAAGTTTACGGGCACACCAGTAAAGGCGTTTAACTTCTGGTTTTGATGTATTTTCTACTAGCCTGTTCATATCATAGTTTGGAATTTTCTTGGCGAAGATATCGTTGGCAATAGAGGGGAATTGGCAGTGAGGGGTTTCATGCCTTACTGAAGGTGAAGCCTTCCTGCTTGCCTCTGCATGGGATTGTGAAGGTAATAGGATATAAACAGCCTGCAGGAGCAAAAACATGACAAGAGATTTTCTGTAGAAAGAGGAAATTTTCATTGAAAACACAATCATGCCCTTGCTCCTGCTTTTGATATTTTGTGAATATAAACAACTATGCCATTTTACCGCAGATAGCCTTGATCCCTATCCAACTGTATGAGGGATGCGTCATCAAAGGTTCTGGGGTTGCCTTGTGCTTTAGTAATATCATTAACGGCGGCTTTCCAGTTTCCATTGGTAAAATCATTCCAGACTCTCTGTCTTGCTGAATCTCCTGCACTCCCAAAATAAGGGCCCCATGGGTAGGCAAGGTCAATAATGGCTGTCCGTGTTTTGGCAGGAAGGTCATCAAAATTGAATTTTTGTGACGACTTGTCATAATTGTCCCTGACAATATTTGTCGTCTGTTCATACATTTTCTGGCCTATGAATTCAGATTCCTCACTTGTCAGGCCTATGGTTCCTGCATAGGCTCTTGCAGCATTGCCTGTAAGTCCATAATGACCGCCTCCCTTGCCCAGAAGATCGGGGTTGGCAGAGTTGATCTTGTTGAGTATGGAATTGGCTAGGTCATTATTTCCCATCATCTGTCTCAGTTCACTTTCAGTATGTCGGGATAAATCAACACCATAGGAAATAGTTAATCCGGAACTATTGGTTGGAACATATCCGTTTAACCGCTCATTAGGATTTCCTCCTTCCTTTTCATATGTAAAAAGAATGTTATTGCTTCCATGGGCTGCCCAGTTTTTTATATCCTGCAGGGTAGCTGTGCTGCCATTAGCCCAATCAATCTGAAGTTGATTGGCCCATTCGTCAATCCCATAGGGACGATGACCTGCCCATATATCATAAACAACAGCATGAACAATGGCATTATGTGTCTGGTCGTTATTGGCAATCCATCCTCTTACCTCGGGTTCGGTAGTTTGGTGATTAACAATCATGTTGGCTACGGTGTTAACCCATTGCTGTGTTCCTGCATCGTCAGAAGACCTCCCCTGGAATACCTGTATCGCCCATTCAACATCTTTTTTTGCCTCGTCTACTGTTGGGTCGACCCTATAAAGTATGGGCCCAACACGGCCGTTTGCATAGATAGTAGAACTTTCATCTGGCCCACTGAATGAGTAATAGGGGATTCCGCCGAGTGGTATGGGAAAGTCTGATAAAGTATTATTGGAAGGACCAGGTGCTGTAACGGTTATGTTTTCATTACTCCCAATACGAAGTTCTATATTGGTATTCAAGAGTTCAACTTTAACTTTGGAGTAAGCTTCCTCAAAAGGTTTTAAGGCCTTTAGGCTGTCAGCTGTTGTTTGGCCAGTTTGGTCTTCAAGGGTATGGCTTAGAATGTCTCCCATAAGATGGGAAAAGGCTTGATCGAGTATTCTGTCAATACTGACAAGCTGCTGAGCAGCCAAGGTCTTCAGGGTAGTGTTGCTGCTAAGGGAAGTTCCTTGTGAAAGGTAATCATTTGTAGCGGTAACTATACCTCCAAAGAGTTTCTGATTATCCTGAATGTATTTATCATCTTGTCCAAAGGTGGTAATAAGGTTTTGTAAAGATTCTGTGCTTTCCATAAACTGACTTTCTTTAATCATAAAATAAAAAACAGCAGACCTAAGTTAAGCAAAGACTATTGGAACTTACAATAATAATTATTAACTAAAGAAAACATTTAATTAAAAAACAGTTAAAAAAATAAGATCTTTCCTGATCATAACTTATTAAGTAAGCAATGATATAAAATGGCATTTTCAACTCTTTTAGGCCAATATCTACAAGGTAGCTTTAGGGGTGTCCCTTTTGCTGTTATGGGCAGTGGGGGTGAACAAGGTCGGCGCATTGCGCTTCATACCTACCCCAACCGCAACGAGGTCTGGCCAGAAGATTTAGGCCGAAAAGAACGGGTTTACCGTATTCGGGGGTTTGTCTGTGGCGATAACTGTTACGCCCAAAGAGACCTACTGACCATCGCTGCCGAACAGGAAGGCTACGGCCTGCTTGTGCACCCAACGCTTGGTTCCCTCTATGTTTCTGTTCTTCGCTACTCCTGGGAAGAACGGGATGGCCAGATGGGCGTTATCGACATCTCCTTTGAATTTGTGGAATATAAAAACCAGCTGGTTACCACGATACTGGACGATGCAGATGATTTATTGGGGGTTTCAGACTTACTGAATGAAACCTCAACCGATTTTTTTACCACCAACCTTTCTGATGTCATCACCTACTCTGCCCCCGTTCTCAGTGTGGTAGGGCTTATGGCTACCCAATGGGGGCAGGGGGCCATAAAATCGTTTGACTCTCCTGTTGCCATTTTCTCACTCAGTTATGGGCTTAATGGAAACTATGGGCGTTTTGTCTCTACAGGTGCCCAAAACACCGGCACGATACAGGACTCTCTAGCCGCCTTTTCAGCCAATAGAGAGGCACTTCAAAATACTATTTCCAGCCTTTCTTCTGCCTCCATAACCAACCTGCCCAAAACAGTTCAGACCATTCCAGAACATATCAGAACTGCCCTTTCTAACCCTGCTGTACAAATCAGTCAGATCCTGCCTTTAACCCAAATTGCCCCAGCCGATGCCAATACCACCTTGCTCAATACACAAACAGCCCAAAAGCTTACAGTAGCCCTGTGCCGCCAGGCAGCCCTGGCCTCACTTATCCGTTCAACAGTCAATTGGCAACCCACCTCATGGGATGAAGTCCAGGCTTTCCGGGCGCAGTTTAACACCTTATTTGATCAGGAAATTTTTGAAGCTGCAGACCAAGGTGCGGGCGATCTTTACCAAACCCTGAAAGCCAGCCGGAAAAGTGTATTAGAACAACTCGCTTCTAAAAGTGTTACCCTGGCTCACCTGCAAAATGTTTCCCGCCAAGTCCCTGTTAGTGCACTCCTTCTAGCCCAGGAACTTTATGGGAATGGGGCACGGGCTGCAGAACTGATTCGCAGGGCCAATCCTATCCATCCAGCCTTTATGCCCACCTCGTTTGAAGCCTTGGCCAACTAGTCCTATTCTTCTTCAATGAGTGCTTCTATAGGGACATCCAACGCCTTGGCCAGTTTTAACAACACCCTGACAGACCCTGTTTTAACGTGGGTTTCTATCTCGGCAATATAGGAAAGACTAATGCCAGACTGTTCTGCCAGTTTTTGTTGGGTCAACTTGCGCCGCTTACGCCATATGGCCAAAGGGTGAACCCCTTCATCCAACATCTGGTCAACCTCAGTTGCGGTATAAGTCAACATCTCACCATGGGGGCTTTGAAGGGCTGCCTTCTTTTCCATTTCATAAAGGAATGTCGCCCGTTCGTCTTCCATCTCTTCTATCAGACCCTGCATAAGACGAAGGTCGTCCTTGCTGATGGTGACTGTATCCTGCGTTTGGGCAAGGATTTTTGGAGAAATAGTATTAAGAGATGCACTCATTCATAAACCTCCTTGCGGTGAGCTACTCTATAAACAACCATTTTATTGTCCACAACTTCAAACAAAGCCCTCCAGTTCCCTTTCCGAACCCTGTAATGGCCGGCCATAGTTCCCGTCAAAGCCTTTACAAAGCCAGGGTTTTCTGGGTGCTTCTCTGCTACCAACAGCAAGGCTTTACGAAGAGCCTTACTATCATGGGCTGGTAGTGCCTTGAGGTCTTTTAACGCAGAAATTGTATATTCCAGTTCCATAGCCTATTTATCGCATATAGAGATAATTTAAACAAGCAGAAAATAACAAACCATGAATGAGTTTTCAGATATACCGCAAAAAACTGGGCACGAGGATGAGGTTTCCATCATCGTTAACGGTCAAATCCTCTCAGGCTGGACTGGCGTGAGTATCCGCACAGGTATTGAGCTGATGCCGGCCACGTTTGAACTGGAAACAACAGAATTCACTCCCAATACCACCCAAATTGCCATTAAAGGGGAGGATCCCTGCACTGTGTTGATTGGGCCTGACAAGGTTATATCGGGGTATGTTGTATCAGTAGATAAAAGCCTTTCATCCAGCAACCATTCTGTTCGGGTTACTGGGGCATCCAAATCGGTTGACCTTACAGAATGCTCCGCCATTTTTGATACCTATCAGGTCAATAACACAACGCCACTCCAATTAGCCCAAAAACTCTGTAAACCCTTTAACATTCAGGTTGAAACAGCAGGAGAAATCGGTGCGCTCAAAATCCCGCAATTCTCAGTTGTGCTAACCGAAACGCCTTACGAAATTATAGAGCGCGTTTGCCGTTACGCTGGCCTTCTGGCTTACGATCTCCCTAATGGGAATATTGTTCTTTCCAGAACCGGTAAAACGCAAGCCTCTGGTGGTTTTAGGGAAGGAAGCAATATTGAAACTGCCGGGTATGGCGAGGGCATTGCAGGGCGGTTTTCCTTTGTGCAGGCCATTCTTGTCGGTAATGACCTGCTCTTTTCTGCTCCTGGGCAGGGGGAAATAAAGCCCCAGGTTGACCATGTCTCTATTGGGGCCAAGGTTTTTGATGCTGGTGTGCCTCGCTACCGGCCTTTGCTGATCATGGCTGAACAGGGCGATTACCAATATAAAATCACCCAGCAGCGCGCCCAGTGGGAAATCAATCGCCGTATTGCCCGATCAAGTGCTGTACAAATTCGCTGTGACTCCTGGCGTGATGGCTCTGGAAAATTATGGGCTATTAATACCCTGGCTTCAGTGAACATCCCTACACTAAAATGCACACCAAAAAACGCCCTGCTTATTTCAGAAATTGTCTTTAGCAAAAGCGTAGATGAAGGCACGCATGCTGACATTACCCTTATGGATGCCAAAGCTTTTCTCCCCGAACCCATCAACCTTACGCCACTGGCCGCCGGTGTGGCCCAGGCTGTGAATGAAAATGCTAAAACCTCTCAAAATTCCCAACAGATGGACACGGATTTTGCCAATAATTTTGATGATGACGATGATGGAGGGTTTTTCTGATGTCCCTTGAAAAACGCCTGGCTAGACGGGTGAGCATGTCCACCTCACTCGGTCGCTTAAGTGCCGATATCAACCAGTCCAAATCAACGCCTACGGCACAAATGGTTTTAGGAGGAAGCGAGGTGCGTTCTGATATACCATTCCTTCAACATTACGGGTTTGCAAGCTTACCTTTGGCTGGAACAGACCTGCATATTTCATTCCAGAGTGGGGATAGAACCCACGGGGTAGTTACTGCCAGTAATGATCAACGCTATCGTCCACAAGCTCTAAAACCTGGTGAAAGCTGTCTTTATAATCATAATGGCAGTATGGTTCTTATCCAAAAAGATGGTACTATTTATATTAAACCCTCTAATGGCAAGGTTGTTATTGATGCCAAGGATATTACTATTACCGGTGACGTTACCCTTAAAGGCAAACTCTCTGTCAGTGAAGAAATCACTGGTAAAGAGGTAGAAGCGTCTGGGGTAAAACTAACCTCTCACCGCCACAGTAATGGCAATCAGGGCCAGCCCACGGGAGGCCCCCTCTCATGACGACAACTGCTATGATGAGGGATGTTAAAATTGTCTGGAACGACCAAACCCTGCATGGGGATTGGGTTTTAGATAATGGCGATCTGGCTTTGGATAATGCTCTACTGTCCGCTGTACTAGTCTCACTGTTTTCTGATGGCCTGGCCCCATTGGAACCCACAGCTTTAGATGCACAAGTGGGGCTTATAACCCCACAGGACAGGCGCGGCTGGTGGGGTGATGCTCTACGGAAAACCCCAATTGGTTCACGCCTGTGGCAGCTTAAACGGAGTATAAAAGCCAATCAGTCCAGTGTTTTACTAGAGGCTAAAGATCTTTGTTTTGATGCCCTTTCTTGGCTGGTTAATGAAGGTATCGTGGGCAAAATTGCCGTTGAAACCAGCTGGAAAAGTGCAACAACCCTGCTCATAAAAATTACCTTAACTCGGCCCAACAGTAATGCACCCGATCTATTTCAATTCCAGTACGCCTGGGAAGGGTTAGTCTAATGCCATTTTTGCGACCAACACTCAAACAGCTCGTTCAGCAAGGTGTGCAGGATATTACCTCAGCAGGAATAGAAGGGGTTGGAGCACTCCTCACCAACTCCGTTCTGGGTGTTATTAACACGGTTCTCTCTGGGATGAGTTGGTTACATTTCTCCTACCTAGATTGGATTGCCAAACAGGCCGTCCCCTGGACAGCCAGTGATGAATATTTGGCCGCCTGGGGTGCCATGAAAGGGGTCTACCTCAAACAGGCCAATAAAGCCGGGGGGCAGGTCATATTTATAGCTCGGGGCAATACAACGCTCCCTACCGGCACACTCATTAGTCGTCCAGATGGCCTGCTTTATATCACCACACAGGATGCCGTAAGAAACGGTGATACCCTTCAAGCCCCTGTTACGGCGGTAAATGGGGGGGCAGCAGGCAATTATGCCTTGGGTGCTTCTGTTAGCCTGGCTAGCCCTGTTATAGGTATAGAAAGCACGGGTAGTGTCACTCAAGCTATAACTGGCGGGTCTGATACTGAAACACAGGAGCAATTCCGCACCCGTGTGCTGGATGTGTTTCGCGCAACCGGCAGTAATGGGCGCGAGCAGGACTATATTAACTGGGCATTGGCTGTCTCAGGGGTAACACGCGCCTGGGTTGCCAGAAACGGTTTTGGGCCCGGCACTGTCGTGCTCTATATTATGCTCGATAATGCCAATGCAGATTTGAACGGTTTCCCTATAGGGCGCAACGGTTCTGCCAGTCTGGAGACACGCTATCAACAGGCCACAGGCGACCAGCTCAGAGTCGCTAATGCAATATGGGACGAACAACCCGTTACAGCCCTTGTCATTGTCTGCGCCCCCCAACCGCTCACAGTAAATTTTACTATATCTGATACAGGGACCGCCAATTCAGAGGAAAACCGTAAAGCTGTTTATAACGCTCTACAGGCCATGTTTTTACGCCTTTCCTCACCAGGTGGCACACTTTACCCTAGCGACTGGAACGAGGCCATCTCAACAGTCACAGCACTACCTCATTTTACGGTCACTGCCCCTTCAACTTCCATCATCGCCTCAACAGGTACAATGCCAGTTCTCGGCACGGTAACACTCCAATCATGATATTTAACAATGAGAATTTTACCAAAGCCTTGTTGGATTTGTTCCCCAAAGGGCCGATATGGAACCGCTTGCCCGATGGGCCAATGGCGTTTCTGTGTAAAATATGGGCCCAGCCTTTTGCCAGGAATGCCGCACGGGCTGAAGTTTTGTTGACAGATGTCTTCCCCGGCACCTCTTCTGAAACATTACCTGAATGGGAGAAAACGGTTGGGTTGCCTGATCCAAATTTGCCAGCTTTGGATCCATCCCTTGAAGGCAGACGGACAAGTGTTGTAAACCGCCTGACGGATACGGGCCAGAGTGACCAGGATTATTACATCTCAATCGCCAAAAGCTATGGTTACCCCATTACCATAACATTTTTTTCACCTCTTGTCTTTGGCCAAACTTTTGGCCTGGCTTTTAGGGGGGAGGTTTGGGCCCATGTCTGGCAGGTGAACGCGCCAGAAGCCTCCTCTTCTGTTCCGGGCGGCAAAGCACAATTAGAACAGATTTTACGAGCCCTTGCACCGCCTCATACCATCGTCATATTCAACTACATATAGGCCTGTCATGGAATTATTGATTTCTGCAAATTCTGTTCCTCTGGAAAGGGCTGATAAGGCGCCTATTGGGGGGATACCGCAATACGCCACTTCCGGGGATCCCATTTTGAATATTGCCCCAACGGTTATTCCCGCCTGGCACTATAACATGCTAACCGCAGAAGTGTATTATGTTATTAAGCAGGCCGGCCTTGTACCTGACCGGAACGACTGGACACAGCTGGATCAGGCCCTGGCTAAAAAATATGCCACTTTGGAATATATTAACGAACAGAACAAAAACGCCGTCACCTCAACGGGTTTTGCCAGTGTGGATCTGGAAACAGGCTACGGTGGGGCCGTTTTTAAAACGCGTGACGGGGGAAAGTCTTATGCGTTTCCCCAAAGTGCGCTGCCAAGCCCTACCCAGTTGGGTATCAACGCTCTTGCCTTTAATATAGCCGCCCAACAGCTGGTGGTTGCTGATACCAACAACAATTTCCACTACTATTATTCCACAAACCAAATTGACGACCTGCTCAACAAAAAAGCAGACCTCTCATTTCTGAACAGGAATTTTGTTAGCGGACAGAATACGGGGGTCAATGTGAGTATTACCCGTATTGAACTGGCGGGTTCCACTAACGGGGGTGATGACACAGCTAGTGCCTATATCAACGTTTCAACAGATACTGGTAAACTTGTATCTGTTCCAACCAATGCTAATGTGGCTCGCCAAATTACCGACTATGCCCAGCCTAAAGGGGATTACCAGCCCGCCGGAAATTACCAACCCAAAGGTAATTATGTTACCCAGGAACAATATAAAGAAGATTTTGATAGTGGCGATACCAGGGTTGCCACGTTTGCCTACGGGCATGAGATAATGTTTTTTAAAACCAACGCCGTCAAGGAAGGGGAAAGGATAACATTTCCCAGGGCGTTTGCTGTTGGCACCACTCCGGTTGTCGTTATTACCCCTGTGCAGGGCAGTGACGAGCGTAAAATCTGGTCCAGTGTTTATAATATCACCAATGATGGGTTTAATATTTCTGGCCAGTTTTTAAGCCACGGCAACATTCACCCTATTGATGATGGGGATTTTCAGGCTGTGTTTAACGTTATGGCAGCCGGGGTCAAATAATAAAACCTTAAAAATTCCCTGTGGTCTTCTCCTTTATCATATCCTCTCCGGAGAGGATTTTTATATCTATTTTTCTGGAAAGTTGGATCATGCCCACTCCATTCAATCTGCCTATTGATGTGTACCAAAATCCATCATCGCAAGCCTGTACGCCACATACACCTGGTCCATTTCCACCAGACCATAATTGCAACATTCCCAATCGTCCCCCTTTTCCACCGCCCTGTGTTCCAGACGATGTAGCACCTGGCAATTGGTTTGTTGTTCCACCAGGCCCTCTTGCTTTTGACTCCATGGTATTAGGCAATAAGGGGCCGGGGGAGAGCAGGCGGTATTGGATCGACTTTCATAACCAGCTTGCCAGAGACGATGAGCTTACAGCCATCAGTGCAGAAGCTGGTGATCCTAAATTGGTGCTCTCGGAGTTTGTGGCTGATCCTGAAAACAGGGGCGCATTTTACGTTACTATTTCCGGCGGCACGCTGAATATGCGCTCTGGTATCCGTTTCCGGCTCATTTTGGATACCGGTGAGGTGCGTGAGGTCGTGCTGCAAAGCCTGGTGATGGATCAGGGGCTGATCAGTGGGCCCAATTGTCCGCCTGTATCATTGGGGCGTGGGATACGGGGAACGCAGATCTGGATAGCAGACAAAGACCCCGATGCTTCCTACGTTCCCCCTAACGGGTTTGCGCCCCTGGTCTACGACCTGGTGATTAACGAGACCACGAACGGGTTGTGGCAGTATCAACCCGTTACTCCAGGCAGCCGTAGTAACGCATGGAAATTTATTATCGTATTGGGCGGCCCACGTGGTGAGCCTGGTAAATCGGCCTATCAGAGCTGGCTTGATACTGGCCATACGGGGAGCGAGGACGAGTTTGTAGCCTCTCTCAAGGGGGAGAAGGGCGATTCGTTGAATAGTGCTCTATTCAAGCAGATGTTTGAGGATTTTATGGCAGAGCTACCCCTTACTGACCCGGGAGATGGTGTTTCCCTGTGGAACAACGGGAATATTCCAACAATAAGCGTGGCTAAGGAAGAAAATTTTTGAGGTTAGGAAGAGTGGCGTGAAACAGAATTACATTATAGCAGCCTTGGCTGCTTTTTTTATGTCTACGGCCTATGGAAAGTCGCCGGCCCCATTTGTTCCCCCTGGCGGTTTTGTCTCTGGAGAGATGACTGTTCAGAACGGGGCGGGGGAAAGCATTATTAAAATGACCAATGGTGCACCTGATGAGCTGGCAGGCCTCGACCTTTCATTTATTGGCGGGTTTAAAGACAGTGCAGGCAACAAACTCTCGCGAGGGCTTTATGTCTCATCTCAGCCCTATGGGGCGTTTGGCGCAGGGTGCGGCTTATGCCTGATTATGACCGCAGACGGTATCACCGAGGCCGGGGGCAGGCCTGCCATATCAGGGGTGGATTACCGCAACGGGGCGGCCTCTGTGGTGAACTCTATTAACTTTGACCAGGTCGGGTTTTACGAGTTTGCCGATAATACCACGGCCAGAATGGTTCTGGATGTGAGCGCCTATACAGCAGACGGTGTCACCCTCAAAACCCCTATGACAACCGCCCAAATGGCCCAACTCCACCCCAATATGTATATTCAAACCAACTCCATTGACTCGTCCCTCCCTGAAACAGGCACAGCTCAGGGGCTGTTGCCAACCCTGCGCAGTTATTTCGGGTTTATCAAATCGTGGGATGCTACCCATATTTACGTTACAGGATGGGCCGTTCCCGGTATTGGCTCAACGGCTGCAGGGCAGGTGCCCTCAACCAGCTATGACAGCTGGTATTCTGATTATAAAAGGCCAGTGGTTTTTGTTGGTGCGCCCAACAAGACCTTTGGGCGTAACCTGTTCCTCGCCTATGATGGGGCCAAGGCGGGATCACTGGCGATCTCGACCATTCACCAGCTTGAGGGAGAAGAGCTGGACATGTTTATCAAGCATGAAGTGCGTCCCCATAGTGTGTCCCTGCACGGTCTGACTATTACGCCCCTGTTTGAAAACCATAATCCGGAGGTGCTCACCACAGACAGCTACGACTTGCAGCTGGCGGGCGATATTGCGGATCACCTCGTTATCAACGAGGCGGCCAAAAATAATGTCATTCGTGCCAATTCCTTTTACGTCCACGGGAACGAGGGGGTTGGCCTGGCCCAGAACGGGGCCATACAAAAACGTATTGGCCTCGAATATTCAGCATGGAGCGATAGCGGGCATAATTTTCGTCTGGCCAGTTATCTCTCCAAGGATGGAACCACCACTGCCTGGCAGGATACGAGCCTGCATTTGGGTCTATTGATTGATGGGGTTCAGGGCCAGTTTACCGGATCAAGCCCTGAGGGAGACATTGTCTGGAATGGGCAGGGTAATACAGGCGGGTTAGCCCTCTGTGGTGGGTCTGGCCAATGCGGTGTGATCCAGCACTATGATGGCAGTGTTACCCTCGGCTCTGCCATTGTTAACGGCTCGTTCTCGTTTATGCCTGACTCAGGTGATAGCCAGGGCCACCCCTATATCCAGGCAGAAAGTGCGAACACGGTTAAATTCGCTACGTCATCCGGTGCTGGGGTGCTCGTCAAAACGGCCCAGCTGGATACAACGGGTGATATTAACGTTGGCAACAATCTGGTTTTGTCACCAACGCCCTATAACAATCTGGGCTCGGCAAATCGTCCAGGCACACAACGTTACTGCTCAGATTGCTATTCCACCCTAAACGCAGATCACACGCCAGGTATCCCCGTCTGGGCCAATGGAACACTCTGGACAGATGCGCTCGGCAATGAGGCCGGGCACCCGTAACGCATACAACCGCACTTTAATCAGCAGCTGAATTGAGGGTGGAGAGAAAGCTTACAGGTTTGAGATTAAAAACGGGAGAATATTAATAAAGTGTTACTATAACACATAAAAAATGAAATTATATATTTCAATCTTTTCTATATTAAAATATAATCCAATAAGATATACCTAAATACAGAAAAGATGATATAACATCGTTTCAAGGAGAATTATTATGAGAGAGCTTTTACAAACCGAAGTTATTCTTGTTTCTGGGGGAAAACGTAGTGTTGGCGGTTATCTAAAAGATTTAGGTATTGGTGTGGCTGGGTCCGCAGCTACCTTTGGGCTTGCTGGGGCAGTTGGTGGACCAGCTGCGGCTGCTGGTGGTGCATTTGTTGGTGCGCATTTTGGCGCAATTGGCGCCAGCATCAAATGGATTATAAAGGGCGACTGAGGTTTGCCTTACTTTGTTTTTATTTATAATTCGTAACTCTAGGGAGTATTAAATAATGTCATTATCATCCATGAGAGAATTATCTACTGAAGAGCTTTTTTTTGTTTCAGGGAGGAAAAATTTTTCTTGGCAAACCATCGTAGGTGGTGCAGTTGGGGGCGCCATTACAGGGGCCGGTAAGGGAGCTTACTCTGGCTTGGTTGGTGGTCCAGGTACCATTGCCGGCGGCGCTATTGGTGGTGCACTTATTGGCGGCGTTTTAGGTGCTGCAGGCGCTGCTTGGAAATATTATCATTAGTTTTGAGTATAAATTTTTTACGTTTAGTAAGGCACCTATTCAGGTGCCTTATTTATTGAAGATTTTTCCGTGAAGACACCACAAAAAACAGCCCCTACACAGGGGCTTTTTTATTAGGGGAAAGAAAATATTCACCTTGATTGATAGTTGCAGGGCATGGCTAATTGGCTACCGTCATAACCTGTTTAGTAAAGACCACTGGTTTGCAGAATTATGGGGTGGTTCTGTTTTGATGATCTTTCCTATCCTGGCCCATTACGGCCCCTCGAAACCAGAGGCTGAATGGCCGCCCGATTTGGGCTTTACCCATGTCCTGCCTGACCATATGTGGCAAACCTTAATGCTCATTGTTGGCTTGTTGCAGATTATTTCCCTGGGCACAAAAAGCCTGTTATTTCGGGGAACATGTGCGTTTATTGCCGGCTGGCTCGCCTGCTGGGCAACGCTGAACATCTATATCTATGGGGCTGGTGTACATCCTGGTATTGCATTAGGGACGGGTTGGGTTGGGATTAATATGTTTGCGGTTTCTCGTTGTGTTGCGGGGTTACGATGAATGGAACTGGAATTGTCTTGGTTGGAAGCCCATCATCCCATCATCGTCATGCTGATTGCCCTCGGCCCCGTGGTTATGGCCACCCTTCACGGTGCTATCCGATTGTATTTCGACTACAAGCGCCAGAAGCTGGATTACGAGCGGGAGAGGGAGAAGAAGGAGTAGTGGGTTTTGACGATCGTATTGTCCTTAAAATGTTCCACAAGCAGATTTGTTGTACACAATGTTCAACAAAATTTCCTCATAAAATAAGCCAGAAACTTAGTAACAACCAGCCCTCTCCGGAGGGCTTTTTTATTGGAGATTTTCCATGAAAACACCGCAGAAAACAGCCCTTGATCAGGTGATTGATATTGTTGCCCGCACCCTTTGGGGTGAAGCCAGGGGGGAAGGCATTAAAGGGATGCAGGCCGTAGCCAACGTCATTGGTAACAGGGTAAAAACCCCAGGCTGGTGGGGGAATGACTATACCAGCGTCTGCCTCAAGAAAAGCCAGTTCTCCTGCTGGAACGCAGACGACCCCAACAGGGATAAACTGCTTAAAGTTACAGCCGAAGACACAGCTTTTACCCGTGCATTAACACTGGCTGCCCTTCTAGTGAAAAACAACCTGCCGGACCTCACCAAAGGGGCTACCCATTATTTTGAAAAACACATCGCTCCACCCAAATGGGCTGATCCTGCAAAAAAAACCATAACCATTGGCAATCACATATTCTATAAACTGGAAGGAAAGTAATCTCGTGAAACCCTCTAAAACTGCAACGACCTATCTGGTTGCCATCATGGCTGCTCTGGTAAGTGGTGATATGAACCTCATTCCTGCGGATATTTCACTCTATGCAGCTCTGGTTGTCATGGTATGTAACTTCATAGCAAGCCATACCAAACCACCCAAAGAAGGCTCATGGCTCGTGTGGCCATACCAGATCATCAACTGGCTGGCCGGCAATTTTGGCTGGGCCCAGAACAGGGTGGAAAGTAGTACAACCAGCAGTAAATAAATAATCAATAGTAACTAACTGTACAGCTGCCACGAAACCTCCCGTGGCGGCTTTTTTGTTTTTATCAATCAAAAAAATAAGAGGGTAAAAAATGGGGTAAATATAGGGAGTATTACTATCGATTTATTATATTTCAATGAGTCATTTATTATATATGATGGAACCCCCTAGGTAGAAATATTTTGCTCAGTTTTAGCTGTTTTATAAGTTAGTAATCTATGTCAATCTATGCTCTATAGAAAATGTTACGATGTAGAACAAGATAGTTTTTTTGCTGTTGAGTAAAGTTGGGTTTAGTTACTTTACCTTGTGAGAGACCCAGTGTTAAGTAAGGGTCTTTTCCCAGAGTTTGGGAAAAGATCATTGTTCCATCGTCTTCGAATGACATAAGGTATTTGTCAAAAGCAGCATCAAGGTTAGCAATTAATAGTAATCCATTATTAGGATCTAACCTTTCTTCATTATTAGAATCTTTCCATGGCTTGATGTGAGAAGCCCGAAGTAATTGTGGAATTTTTATTTCTGTGACAGCACATGCATTATTCCAATGTTCAAGAAGCTGATTGCGAAATTCACCTTGACCAATACGAGCTTGAATTTGAGCTTTTCTCTCAGTGTCTTTTATTGTTTGGTTATCGTTGATATTTTGCAGATCAACAAATAGATCATTCTTAAGCTGGTTCTGTTCTGATGCAGACAGGTTCCATTCTAATAGCTCCCAAAACGTATCATCCTTTCCTTCAATGGGCTTGGTGCGGCGAAATAAATATTTATTACGTTCAAGAAATGCTTTGGATTCTGGACAGAATTCTTGTAGTCGGGCTTCAATGGTACGTATAGGTGTTTTACCAAGACTCTCTTCTGGAAAGGTAATTTTAATTTCATCGTATATCTCTGAAACTCTAGCTGGCCGCTTTAATTTATTTAAAGCATCCAAGATCATTTGTAGTTTAAGGGGCAATTAAATTCTCCAAATATTTATAATAATAATTACGATAGTTTATATTGTTTTTTCAAATTGATTTTAAAATTAACTATATATTTTACAAATTTTGGCAAGGCAACCCACAAACGAATATTCCCCACTTTGCCGCAGCTATTGCGGCCTGAAAGGATAACTCAAATGAAACCATCTAAAACCGCCACCACGTATTTAGTTGCTATCATACCCGCTTTGGTGAGTGGTGATATGAACCTCATTCTTCACTCTATGCAGCTCTGGTTGTCATGGTGTGTAACTTCATAGCAAGCTATACCAAACCACCCAAAGAAGGCTCCTGGCTCGTATGGCCATACCAGATCATCAACTGGCTGGCCGGCAATTTTGGCTGGGCCCAGAACAGGGTGGAAAGTATTACAACCAGCAGTAAATAAATAATCAATAGCAACTAACTGTACAGCTGCCACGAAACCTCCCGTGGCAGCTTTTTTGTTTTTATCAATCAAAAAAATAAGGGGGTAAAAAATGGGGTAAATATAGAGAGTATTACTATCGATTTATTATATTTCAATGAGTTATATATTAAATATGACAGACACCCCATCCGCCAAATCACTGATGCAGATCGTTTCAAACAATAATAAACCCCCTAAAATACGCCAGTTTTACCGAATGTCCTGTTTCAAGTTATTGAAAATAATAGCACGGAAAAGCGGGTAAAATTTTTACTCAGATGGGTAAAACGAGTGCTAGCTCTTGTTAAACGATTGAAAAACCATATCTGCTAAAGCAAAGAATAAGACCTATAGGCTTAGAGAGGCTGTAGACCTGTTTTTACAAGCTTTTCCCACAGACCTAAACATGATATTGGCGCTATAAAATTAGCGGCAAGCAAAATATTTGTGCTATTAGTCGTTACCCTTCTATTGGTTTATAAGTTTGTGTTTCATGTTATTAGAAACAATGATCAATCCCCAACATGCGGGCATCTTACCCAAGATTCTGTTTTATGCCTTGTGGTCAATAACCGATAATGACAGGAAAAATGGAGGGAAAGTGTTACCCAGATGGAGAAAATGGGGCAAGCCCTTGCTCAACCTAGCCCTTGTATAACAACGAAAAAATTAACTCTGACCACGCAGAAATAATATCTCTAGACAATATCTCTAGATTGAGAAGACCTTTCACTTGTTATTTTGTCTAGCTGCTGTGAAAGATTTTCTCTGATGCGCCCAAAACAGGGGAATCACCCTCGTAATGGGTAAAGGCAGCATCACTACTGGGAAGGGCTGCAAAAAATCTCTACCATTGGTGCGCTTTTACCGTTAAAGCTGCAAGATACCCGCCGGTACAAATATTAACCGGTACAAATATTAAAATGAAGTACTTTTAAAAATATCCACTGATGTGAACCATTATTTCGTTATTATGGGATGCTTTATCAATGATTTGTTGCCCTATCGGGCGTTGACTTGATCAATAAAATGATACACCGATTGAGTTGTACCCCCCAATAACCGCCAGACCCCATTGATAAGCTGGTACCCTTTATACAACACAAAATCCACACCTGTGTTTAAGCCATTATACGCTGTACCAATAATGTAATGGCCGCTGCTGAATCTCCCAGGCCATCTGCAACATCTTGCACCCTATTGAATAAATTAGATGTTGTAATAAGCGTATTCCCAACACTCTGAGGTAAGAATGCCAAGGGCTGCCATACGCCAGCCCCACCCGATACGATCAATAACTCAGTTTCGTTTAATTCTTTTAACTTCCTCTATGAATCCCTCAGTTTATGAATAAAGTTTCAATTGGATACGATCCCATTTATTACTAAATAGTCACTCATTATTCCCCAAAACGAGGATAAAAAACAAAGATTTCGTAACAATTTTTTAAGAAGAAATTAATTTTTCTGCGCTCCAATTTTTTCTAATATTTTTAACAGTTTTCTGGCCTGCTCTATACGCTCGGCGAAGACAATTTCACGCGAGTAGGCCAGTTTTTGATCAGGGCGTAGCCGAATAACCCCGCTTTTATTTTTGGCAATCCAAGCCAGTAATCCTTCCAGGTTGGAAAAATCGTTCTGGTGAAACTGCACCACAATGCCCTTAGGACCAGCCTCAAGTTTTTCAACGCCCGAAAGGCGGCATAAACGCTTTAGCTCAACAATCTGAAGTAGGTTTTCAGTTTCTGAAGGGATATCGCCAAAGCGATCCAGCAATTCTGCCCGCATAGCCTCAATATCAGCATCTTCATGTAATGCCCCAATCCGTCGATAAAGGCCAAGCCTTACGGGTAAATCTTTTACATAGGTTTCAGGAATTAAGACAGGTAGTCCTAAATTAATATTAGGAGTCCACTCTCGCTGATCTTGCCGAGACTCAGAAGATGACTTCAACTCAGAGACCGCATCTTCCAGCATTTGCTGATAAAGCTCTATCCCTACTTCACGGATATGGCCAGACTGTTCATCACCTAAAAGGTTTCCAGCCCCTCGCATGTCTAGATCATGAGAGGCGAGCGTAAAGCCTGCTCCAAGGGAATCAAGTGTTTGCATAATTTCAAGGCGTTTTTCAGATGCTGCTGAAAGCCGCTGGCCCGCAGGCCAGGTTAAATAGGCATAACCCCGCAGCTTGCCCCGTCCGACCCGGCCACGAAGCTGATAAAGCTGCCCTAATCCAAAAAGGTCTGCCCGATAGACCACCAAAGTATTAACAGAAGGCATATCCAACCCACTTTCAACAATATTGGTAGAAAGCAATATGTCGTATTTGCCATCGCTAAACTCCGTCATCACTTGCTCTAAATCCACTGGAGATAGACGACCATGAGCCTGGACAATTCGGGCATCAGGTTGAATAGTGTGCAATTTTTTAGCGATAGGCTCCATATCATCAATGCGAGGTACCACGCAAAAAACCTGCCCACCCCGTAACCTTTCACGCTGAAGGGCCTCACTAATAATCATACTATCAAAGGGCATAATAAAGGTTCTTACAGCAAGCCTATCGGTGGGTGGGGTAGCAATAAGGCTCATTTCCCGCACCCCGGTAAGAGCAAGCTGTAAGGTACGGGGCAATGGGGTGGCAGAAAGCGTTAACACATGCACGTTTTCACATAAAGCCTTGAGTTTTTCCTTATGAGTAACCCCGAAATGCTGCTCTTCATCAATAATCAACAGCTCCAGGGCTGAAAATTTTACTGACTTAGCCAAAAGCGCATGGGTACCAATAACAATATTAATATTACCCTCTGCCAGCTCCTTACGAACCTGGCTAGCTTCCTTAGCCGTAACCAAGCGAGAAAGCTGGGCAATTTTTATAGGGAAACCCGCAAAACGCGCCTGAAATGTACGGTAATGCTGGCGAGAAAGCAAGGTTGTGGGAACCACAACGGCAACCTGAGCCCCTGTCATGGCGACGACAAAAGCAGCCCTTAAGGCAACCTCGGTCTTTCCAAAACCAACATCTCCACAGATAAGCCGGTCCATAGGGCGGCCTTGCGATAAATCCAGAATGACATCGGCAATAGCCCTTTGCTGATCATCAGTTTCGACAAAGGGAAAACGAGCACAAAACTCATCCCACATCCCTTCAGGTGGTTGGACAACTGGCGCTTCATGCGTAGCCCTTAAGGCTGCAGTCTGGATAAGTTCTGCCGCCATATCGCGGATACGCTGTTTCATTTTAGCCTTGCGGCCTTGCCAGGATGAACTTCCCAATCGGTCCAGTGCCACACCGGATTGTTCAGAGCCAAACCGGCTTAGGAGCTCAATATTTTCCACTGGCAGAAACAGCTTTTCTTCCCCTTCATACATAAGGCATAAGCAATCATGAGGTGCGCTCCCTACCTCTATGGTGCGCAAGCCTTCATAACGGCCTATTCCGTAATCCTGATGGACAACAAGGTCTCCTTCAGAGATTTCAGAAGCCTGGGCAATAAAATCACTGTTTTTTCTCTGGCGTTGACGTGGGCGAATCACGCGCTCACCCAGCAAATCCTGCTCGGAGACAAAAACGTAGGGACACCCTTTTTTATCCCCTATAAAACCACGCTCAAGCCCCACTGTGATGAGGCCCACGGCGTCATCTGGGCCTTGTTTGGCTTCCTGCCAATTTTCATATTGCGCTCTGGAAATTTTGTGCTCACGAAGAAGGGCTGCAATACGCTCTCTGGAGCCCCGGCTCCAGGCTGTTACAAAAACCCGCTTGCCAGCCTTTTGCCATTGCTCTACCTGCTGGGCAAACACCCCAAACGGACCAGCCGTTTTTTCAGAAGATCGTGCCGCTGAAGGCTGGGCAAAAACCATTCCCTGCCGGCCTCCTGCTTCAACCCCTATAACCCCCTCAGGCTGGGCAAAGGGGCTAAACATCACAACAGCATGACGTGCCAGATTAGCTTCCCATCCTTCCCGATCAAGATAGAGAAGATGAGAGGGTAAGGCCCTATAAGGCAACTCTCCCAAAGCTGGGGGCATACGCCTTGCCTGGTAATGGTCCTCTATCATTTCAAGGCGAAGGTTCAAAACCTCTTCCACCTGATGATCAAAACTAATTGCTGAATGCGCAACATAGTCAAAAAGAGTGCCCATCTGCTCATGAAATAAAGGCAGATAATGCTCCATTCCCAAATGGGTATATCCTTCTGAAATATGTTTATAGAGAGGGTCTTCTGTGGCCAGTGGGCCAAATTGATCTCGCCAACGGCTCCGAAACCGTGAAATAGACTCTTTATCTAAGGAAAGCTCAGAAACCGGATGAAGGGCAAAACTCTCCACCTGTGCTACAGAACGCTGGCTAACAGGGTCGAAACTTCTTAAACTTTCAATCTCATCGCCAAAAAGGTCTATCCTTACGGGATCACCTGCTGAAGCGGGGAAAAGATCGAATATATTTCCTCTAGCGGCAAATTCTCCTGGCTCCATCACCGTATCAACCCGCCGATACCCATTAGCAATTAATAACTCGGTCAGAAAAGCCTGATCCAGGCTCTCCCCCTTCGTAAGGGTAATGCCTTGCCCTTCGTAAAAAGAACGGTGAGGCACCCTTTGCACCAAGGCATTCACGGTGGTTAGCACTATCCTTGGTTGTGTTGCCCCTTCAAGGAGTCGGCATAATGTCGCTGCACGTTCTGCCATAACCGAAGCATTGGGCGAAATACGATCATAGGGGAGGCAATCCCAAGGGGGGAAAAGCAATATTTCTACTTCTGGAGCAAAATATTCCAGCCGGTTGGCCAGTTGCATCATACGGGTTTCATCACGCAAAACATGCATAATCAGGCCATGGGGGCCTAAATGACCGGCCTGATGCTTGAATTCCTCCAGGCGCTGTATCAAAAGCAGGGCATCATATCCATCTGGTACCCCCCATACTGTTGCGTAAGTGCCTGTAGCCATTCGTTTTCCTTCTTTTGCCGTTCTTTCTTCCTCAGAAAACCCGCTATTAATTTCGGATTCTGTTTTGTGCCTACTTTAAAAACAGTCTCAACCCAACACATTTATTTGGAAAATGTGAAAGAGGTCTTATGTCTCTTTATACCTGTCTTGCTTTTTTGCCTATACCTCTTTCGGGTCACCCTTGATGAATTCAGACTTGCATTTTTAACCATAAACACACCATAACCCAAAAGCCTCTCTACACCTTTGCAAGCAGCCCCTCTTTTCCGCCCTCTTCTTTAAAGCTCATCATGTCCACTCACTCTTCTCTTTATCATTCCCAGCGTTCTTACCCCTTGCTGGCTGTTGGGGTGGCCGCCGGCTGCGCCATCGTATGGAGCTTTCTTGCCGTCGTCGCTAAAAAGGCTCAGCTCTATGTTGACAGTTTCCAATTCCTGTTTTTCTCTAATAGTTTATCGTTACTCAGTTTGGCAATCATTGCTTTTTTTAGCAAAACACCGTGGCATATCACCCTCTTTCCACCCCTCAAAACCCTTAAACATGCAGCAATTCTCGGTACATTAGATGGCTTGTTCTATTTACTGATCTATAAAGGATATTCCTTGGAAAATGGAGTAGCTGTTTTGGCTGCGCAATATTGCTGGCCTTTGCTGATTGTTTTTCTTTCCAGCCTTATATTCCGATATAAACCCCATATTATTCAGGTTTTTAGTCTGATTTTAGGGTTTTGTGCTCTTTTGCTTGTTTTTTTTAAAACCGCTCACACTCCAACCCTACCCCTTTCAGAAAACCATCACTGGCTTGGAATTATTCTTGTCCTAGCAGGGGCTTTTTGTTTTGCCCTGCTTTCTGTTCTCTCTCGGTATTTCTTCTTTTCACCCGTTGGGGGAACATTTTGGCTCTTTATGTTTTCTACCTTTTGTTCAGCCCTTTTGCTGGTCATGTTTGGCAAGCTTTCATGGCCGCCCCTACAAGCCTGGCTCCCCATTGCCATTAATGGGCTCGTTATTAACGGACCCAGCTACGTGCTGTGGAT
Source organism: Entomobacter blattae (assembly GCF_014672835.1). Classification (NCBI taxonomy): domain Bacteria; kingdom Pseudomonadati; phylum Pseudomonadota; class Alphaproteobacteria; order Acetobacterales; family Acetobacteraceae; genus Entomobacter; species Entomobacter blattae. The sequence goes on from NZ_CP060244.1 coordinate 2,507,310, forward strand.
ATGGGCGATGCGCCATGGCGATGCGGCTAAAATTTCTTCGATGACTTTTCTGGCCCCTATCCTTTCTGTGATATGGCTTGTTTTTCTTACAGGAGAGCCTTTCGTCCCTCTTTACGCCATCGCCCTTGCGGGGATCGTGGGGGCTGGTATCGTCTGTTTTTCCTTCTCGCACAAGAAAACCTCACGATGAACGACCCCCTAAAAACGATCCCATGATCGAAATCACCGAAATTACCAAAAAAGAGGCCCTGAGAAACGCGCCTGCGGACTTTTTATACCCCCCTTTCTTTTGCCTTCCTTTATCGATACGCAATATCATAGACCTGTAACCTATGATAATATGCCCAAAATATTCCTATAAAGTTATACCTCAACGTGCCGACTTCTTCCCTAGACTTAACCCGTAATATCCTAAAGCCGTTTCTTACCCCCTTGTCGTCCCTTAAAGGGGTTGGCCCTGCTACGGCTAAGCTTTTATCGAAAGCAGTGGGTGGGGAGCGGGTTATTGACCTGCTCTTTCATACCCCCGATTCCCTTATCAACAGAAGTTACCGCCCCACACTGGCTTTAGCTGAGCCAGGCCGAATCGTAACCGTAGCTGGTACAATCATTAAAATCATCTCCCCTTCACGGCCAAGGAAGCCGACACGGGCCCTTTTTACCGATGGAACCGACCAGATTGAGCTTATCCTTTTCTCTCCTTACCAGGCTAAAAAACTTACCCAATCTCAAACAATTGCTTTATCAGGCGTTCTTGAAGCTCAGGGTTTGAACAGAACCATAACAAACCCTGAACATCTTATTCCCCTTTCTCATCTTGAAGAAGGCCTAGAGGCCATCCCCTTTATTGAAGCCGTCTGGCCGTTAACAGCTGGTCTGTTTAGCAGCCATATCAGCCGCACCTTACGGCAAGCCTTTAGGCTTTTCCCCCCAGAGCCCTTACCCGAATGGCTTCCCCCTTCATTATTGCAGGAGTATAACTGGCCTGGCTTTATGACCGCCTTGCACCTTCTTCACTTTCCAGGAGATTTCCCAGAACTGGTCAAGACAGCCACATTTGAGCCAACATACGAAAAGGCCAAAAACCGCCTTGCCTTTGATGAATTATTCTCAGGGCAATTAGGGATGGTCATTGCCCGTGCCCATAACCATAAAGGCCATGGGTTTAGCATGGCAGGAACAGAATCAGGCGAAAACCCTTACAGAAAAGAAGCCCTTAAACGTTTTGGATACGAACTCACAGGGGCCCAGAAACGGGTTTTAGCTGAAATTGACGCGGATATGGCAGCTCCAAGGCGCATGCAACGCCTATTACAGGGAGATGTGGGTTCCGGCAAAACCATTATTGCCCTGTTAAGCATGCTTCAGGCTTATAGTTCTGGCTTTCAGGCTGCCCTTATGGCCCCTACGGAGATATTGGCCCGACAGCATTACGAAACCTTTTCAGCTCTTTGCCCTATCCCTGTAGCCTATTTAAGCGGCACCATAAAAGGGGTACAAAGAAGAAAGCTGCTTCAAGGGGTGAGTATGGGCACAATCCCCATTGTGATAGGCACCCATGCCCTTTTTCAAGACAAGGTTTCTTTTTCCCGCTTAGGCTTAAGTATTATTGATGAGCAACACCGCTTTGGTGTGGAGCAAAGACTTCGGCTGAATGAAAAGGGTGAACATACAGATACCCTAGCTATGACAGCAACCCCCATTCCTCGCACTTTGCTTCTGACACAATATGGCGAAATGGATGTAAGCCGTATTGATGAGCTTCCTCCTGGGCGTAAACCCATTAAAACAACCCTGCATCCATTTTCCGCCACAAAAGACATTATCCACCGGCTCCAAAACCCTCTTCGTAATGGTGTACAGGCTTTTTGGGTATGCCCGTTGGTGCAGGAAAGTGAAGCCCTGGACTTAGCTGCTGCAGAAGAGCGTTTTCAAAGCCTCCAACAGTATTTTGGCCCTGATGTTGTAGGGCTCGTTCACGGCCAACAAGACGTTCACCACCGTAACCAAATTCTTAAAAAATTTGAAAAAGGCGACCTAAGCATCTTAGTGGCAACAACCGTTATTGAAGTTGGGGTGAATATTCCCAATGCCTCCATTATGATTGTTGAACATGCAGAACGTTTTGGGCTTGCCCAGCTTCATCAATTACGTGGCCGAGTTGGCCGTGGGAGCAAGGCCTCTTATTGTCTTCTTCTCCACGATGATCAACTGTCTTATACCAGCCAGCGACGGTTAAACATCCTTCGTGAAACAGAAGATGGATTTTTAATTGCAGAAGAAGATTTCAGACTACGCGGTGGAGGAGATATGGGGGGCACTCGCCAAACAGGGTTTGCCAATTTTCACTTTGCATCACCCGCTCTTCTTTCCTCCTATGTTCCTCTTGCCCGCAAACTTGCTACACACCTTATCCATACAGACCCTAGCCTAAGTACCTTTCTGGGACATGCTGCACAAATTCCACTTAAACTTTTTGGAAGAGATGAAACTCTCAGGCTATTAACATCGGGATAAATAAACAAAAAAGGAAAGGCTTTTTCCCTTCCCTTTTTATATGACTCTCCTTCCCTCTCTTTTCCTCTGGAAAGCTTTAGGAGGAAGAGTGGCAAGCTCCTCTTTATTTTCGGAGTTTCCTGCCATCGGTATGATTGTTTTTTTTGAGAGCAGCCCGCTGAGCGACTTGTTGTGCTGCCGTTCTTTTGCCAGAGGCTGTCATTTTTAAAGCGGCCGGTTTTTTGGCTGGGCTTTTAGTTTTACGCGCTGAAGAGGCTGCCTTTGTTCTCCCTGTTGGGGTTCTCCCTGTTGGAGCTTTGGCTTTAACCGCGGTTTTCTTCACTGCCGTTCTGGCGACAGATTTATTAGCAACAGATTTACTGGTGGCTTTACTGACGGCTTTACTGGCAGAAGATTTACTGGCTGTTGTTTTGGCTGTTGTTTTTGGACTTGCCTTTTTAGCAGCAGCCGTCCGCGTTACAGAGCGTTTTGCCGTTTTGGTAGGGGCTTTGCGAGCTGGGGCTGTTTTTTCTGAAACAGAGGATGCTGAGCGAGCATTTCTTCCCGTGGCCAGGCTGGCTGTAGAAGATCTTATTGATCCCCGACTTTCATTTTTTTTCTGTTCCATAAGAAATCTTGGTTTAGGCACACTAATCAGGCTAATCCTAACCTTTTGGATCACTGTGGATTTTGGATGCTTCTTGGCATAGGCCGTTGAAACAAATTTTCCCGTATTAGCATCGCGTGCAACCGACCGAAGGGGAACCTGAGACATGATTGATAACCTTTTCTTCGTTTTTTGTTTTTACCACCCCATGAGCAGCCCCATGAGCGATATCCTTATAAGGTTATAAGTATAAAACCGTATATTTGTTCCCACGGTATGGAAAAATTTTTTATATTTTTAGTAAAATTTTATAAAAAATATCTATTACTCCTCCAAACAACACTATTCTTTGCGTATTACAGAATATTCCTCAACAATTTCCATAGCAATACTCTCTATAAAAACGCACATTATGGCAGGTCTGGTATAGAAGCTTAAAAATAGAGGCACCCGGTAGCCCTAAAGGGTGGCTTCCCGCAAACGCGATAAAACCTGCGAGCGCCCAATAAGCAACAAAAAGTCTTTCAACTCCGGCCCTTTTTCCTCACCTGTCAGGGCCATTCTTACCGGATGGTACAAGGCCTTCCCTTTTTTCCCAGTAGAGGCAGCAAGGGCTTCCATCCATATTTTCCACGTAGTGCCATCCCATGGTTCTTCGGGCAGATGGGCCATCGCTTGGACCATAAACTCTTTCTCCCCTTCTATCACCGGCGGAATAAAAGTAGGTAAGGTCACTTTCCACCACATCCGCGCTTCCGAAAAAACATCAATATTACTGCGGATAGCCAACCAGAAGGGCTCTGTTGCTTCAGCAGGCAGGTGTTTTTTGGCCAGCTCAAACGGCATGGTGCGTAAATACTGCCGGTTAAGTCCTACCAACTGACGAATATCAAACCGAGCCGGTGCCCGTGAAACATAGCTTAATGAATAATCCTTCGCTAAACTATCCCAATCCAACGGTTGTGGATCCTGTGAAGTACCAAGCCTGGCAAGGTAGGAGACGATGGCTAACGGCAACACCCCATCAGCCCTTAAGGTCTTCAGGGAGAGACCATCAAAGCGCTTGGAAAGCTTACCCCCATCTGAATCCAATAATAAGGGGAGATGGCCGAAAGAAAATTGTTCCTTTTTCCCTGGTTCAAGGGCTTCTATAATATCAAGTTGTACGCCGGTATTGGTAACATGGTCTTCCCCGCGGATAATATGGGTAATTCCCAGCTCTATATCATCTACAACAGAGGCCAATGTATAAAGAATGGTTCCGTCAGCCCTCACCAATACCGGATCTGAAAGGGATGGCAACTTAACCTGTCTTTTCCCCATCACCATATCCTCCCAGCTGACGATCCGGTCGGAAAGACGGAAACGCCAATAAGGGACTTTCCCATTTGCTTCTGCACGGGCTCGTTGTTCAGCCGTCATTTTCAGCATGGCGCGGTCATAAATAGGCGGTTTGCCCTGCTTTATGCGCATTTCGCGCTTGGCGGCCAACTCCTCTTCTGTTTCAAAACAAGGATAAAGACGCCCCAACTGTTTTAACTGTTCAATCGCATTCTGATAGCGCTCTAAACGGTGAGACTGAAAAACAAGTTCACCCCACTGAATACCCAACCACTGCAGATCTTTTTTGATATTGTCGGTATATTCTTCTTTCGAGCGTTCAAGGTCTGTATCATCAATCCGTAAAACAAAGTCTGCTCCATGGTGGCGGGCAAACAAGGCATTGGCTATGGCCTGGCGGGCATTACCAACATGCAGGTAACCTGTAGGACTAGGAGCAAAACGTAATTTCATGGCTTACAAGACCTAATAAACAAAACCAGTAAATAAAAACCTTATGTTCACTAACCGTTTTTTACAACTTCGGTCAAGTCATCACTCGCCATACCCTTTAAAGCCCTCTTTAGCGGAGGAGAACCCCATGACCCATGATAGAAGAATAGCTGGCCAAGCGTCATTCCTACCCTACACTTATATTTCACTCTCCTGAGATATACTTCACTCCCCTGGGAGAGTCCCCAAACCTGGAAGGTTCCCCGAAAGGCCTGCCTGATTGCGCCGCGGATCTAAAGAGCGCCAGTCCCGTTCAGCAGGCGTTGCACGGCTATTGGCAAAATCTGCCAGTTCAACTGCAGAACGCCACCCTTCTTCTCCAGCACCCATCACTTCTACATCTTCCCCAAAATTAAACCACTGTTTAAGGGTTTGCTGGCCATCCTCTCCAGCAATGCGGCACCTTTCAACGCTATCCCTCACATAGGCCCGGGCAAAAGCATTCGCATGGCTTAAATCGGCAAACCCTGAAACCTCTTCTAAAATATTATCTTCACTTTGCACCGAAAGGTCGATAATTCTGACAACCCATTGAAATTTTGGGCTTTCTCTCTTTTCTGCCATGATGGCTCTCCAAAAAAATCTTACGAAAACTTCAAAACCAGACTTTCTAACAAAGAAAATCCATAAAAATACCCTCCATAAAACTGCTGGAAGGAAGCTTTAGAGTTGGCCTGACCGGGACTTGCTCAAAAGAAATTCACGCCCCTTTTTAACCCGTGGTTGACCATCATAGGCTACAATATCTGCCGTGGCATAGGTTTCAGACCAGTTTTGAGGAATGAAAGACCCCGTGCCCACAACATCCACTGGGGCGGAAGCATCGGCAACGGTTTTGCATTTTTCTGCACTAAAGCCCGATGAAGCCACAATCTTAACCTGTGGAAAGCCATTCATATCCAGTACTTCGCGCATTCTCCATATGGCAGCTGCCGATACCCCCGCCCCGACTAGATCGCGCAACTCCTGCTCTGAACGAAAATGCCTGATCGTATCAGGGCTATTACGCTCCAACACCGCGTAAGATGACTGAATATCAAGTCCTTCCAAGAAACGTCCTCCATGGGTATCAAGCCTAACGGAAATCCGCCCTTCGGCAGCAAGGTCTGAAAAAAACCGACAGACCTCTAAAGTATCCGTAATTTCCAAACCAAAATAATCGGGAAGAATAACCAAGTCCTCCGCAGGGAACGTTTCATGATACATCTGGGCGGCCCGCAAAGTCGAGCCCGCATACCCTATGAGAGCATGAGGCATCGTTCCTAAACCATGAGATTGCCCATAAAAACCTGCTGTTGCATCATTGGCATTCCCAACAAACCCTACAGCTCCCTCAGCTTGGGCTTGCCTACTCCCTACTGAAGCCCCATAACTCATCAGCTCCTGCATTTCATAGCCTGCACAATGGCGCGCTTCCATTGCTAAAAACTTCACTCGTGGCAGGGCCTTGGCCATTCCGTAGGCATTATAGGCTGCAACACAAGCCGCCCCCAATTTTTGTAATAAGATGGTTTCTAGATTGACCAAACCCGAAAATGGGCCGGTAATATATAATAAAGGCTCTCCCGCCCCTACCCACTGGCCTTCTTGAAAGGGCATTTCTTCCTGGATTGTAAAACCTCTTTTTTCTGCCGTGCAATGGAGCCACTCCAGCATAATAGCGGGGGCAGAAATCACTGGTCGGCGTATGAAAAATGCATAGGTGACAGGACAATCCCCAAAATGTTCGACAATGGCCTTGGTCTTGTTAAAATAGGAATCCGTCCGCGCTTGGATTGAAAGCTCATCTGCCCCTTCCCGAGAGAAATAGGCACTCTGTTCGAAATGCGCACCAGAGTTATGTGATGGAGAAGATGAACGAACCATAATGAACTTTACCTGAAAACCTATAAAAAAAAGCAACCCCCAACAGCTTAGCTGAAGATCATTGCCAATTTCTTACCGTGATACACTGCATAAATATTGGTGAGTTTGAAGAGAAGGGTGTCCTTTAAAGGATTCCCTCTCTTCTCTTGCCTTGGCCTGTTGATAATGAACAACCACCTTTACCATAATAAAAAAGGCAGACATCTATTATAGACCCCTGCCTCTATTTAAAGCTTAAGCTGCGCTTTGAATGCGAGTTTTATGCCTATTCTGAAGTTCTTCAGCCAGCAAGAAAGCCATCTCCAGTGACTGTTCTGCATTGAGTCGTGGATCGCAGAAGGTCTCATAGCGGGCTGCAAGATCAGATTCGGTGAGATGATGAGCACCGCCAACACACTCGGTGACATTCTGGCCGGTCATCTCAAAATGCACACCACCAATTTGCCCCCCTTCGGCAGCAAACACATCAAAAAATCCTTTTACTTCAGCCAATATGGAATCAAAGGAGCGAGTCTTAATTTTATTGGCTGTCGTGATGGTGTTGCCATGCATAGGATCGCACAGCCAGGTTACTGTTCGGCCCGTCTTTAATACCTTGCCTAACAGGGCTGGTAAGTAGCGTTTCACCCCTTCAGCCCCCATACGGGAAATAAGGGTAATACGCCCTGCTTCATCTGCGGGGTTAAGAATATCCAGCAGCTTTTCAATGTCTTCCACCGCTGTTGTCGGCCCTACCTTAATACCGATAGGGTTTTTAACACCACGCAAAAACTCAACATGCGCTCCATCGGGCTGGCGTGTACGATCTCCTATCCATACAAAATGGGCAGAGCAATCATACCAATCCCCTGTAGTGGAATCCACTCTGGTCAAGGCTTGTTCATAGGGCAATAAAAGAGCCTCATGAGAGGTATAGAACTCTGTTTCCCGAATTTGGGGCGTATCAGCCGTTAACCCACACGCTTCCATAAACGCCAATGTCTCATCAATTTTCTCTGCCAGAGAGCGATAGCGATCAGCCAAAGGAGAGCGCTCAACAAAGCTTAGATTCCACCGATGAACTTCGTGCAAGTTGGCATAGCCCCCGCTTGCAAAAGCCCGCAACAGGTTTTGAACACCAGCAGACTGGAAATACCCCGTCTCCATCCGTTTAGGGTCTGGTATTCGGGCTTCAGGGGTAAATTCAGGGCCGTTGATGATATCCCCCCTATAGACTGGGAGCTCAACCCCATTCTTTGTTTCTGTAGGAGAAGAACGTGGCTTGGCATACTGCCCTGCCATACGCCCAACTTTCACAACAGGAACCTTGGCCCCAAAAGCCAGAACAGCCGCCATTTGTAGAAGGATACGAAAAGTATCCCTTACAATAACGGCATTAAACTCACTAAAACTCTCAGCACAGGCGCCCCCTTGCAAAACAAAGGCCTTTCCTTCAGCTGCCAAAGCCAAACGTTGTTTCAGAGTACGGCTCTCCCCTGCAAAAACAAGAGGAGGGTAATGGCTCAGACTTTCCTCCATAGCCGTTAGGGCTGCTTGGTCAGGATATTCGGGAGCTTGTTTGATAGGAAAATTGCGCCAGCTTGATGCTGACCAATTTTTAACCTTCCCCACTCCCGCTTCAGCTGATTGGGACGTTGCCCCCCGCGAGGAGGTGCGTGTATTCTCTGTGTTATCCATATGCCCATTAACCCTTATTGTGTTGTGCAGCCTGGCTGTTTCTCCATATCTCTTCCCCATGTGAGGGCTTGATCATACAGCTTATCGGAGGCCCTTAAAAGACCAAACTCTTACAAACTCCACTCAGCCCACCCAAGCTAGAGTTTTTACTATACTGGAAGATAAGAAAAATTTTTACTTTTTTTAGTAGATTATAAAGAAAATTTTAGATCTTTCCTTGTAGCGAAAAGCTTCCGCACAAGCTTCCATAGAAAATCGATTGCTAAAAAATACAGAAATTGTGTAATATTGAAAAAATTGTACGTTTTTTGTCTTTAGCCTGGACCAAATTTTCTGGACCAACAATAAGGTATTTTTATATGGCAACAGCTCATTTGCGGCGTTCTCTCTTAAAATTGACTGCGTTTGCAGCATTTGCAGCATTTGCAGCTTTCAGCAGCGGATCCATGCCCTTAGCCCATGCCAAAAATAACGCCCTTAAACTTGGCATTATGTCTGGGCCAGAAGAAGATATTGCCCGTGTCGCTGTTGATGTTGCAAAAAGTCATGGTTTAAATGTTGAACTTGTGACCTTTAGCAATTACTCCCTCCCCAATGAGGCATTAGCCAGTGGCGATATTTACGCCAACGCCTTTCAGACTCAGCCTTTTTTAGATGCACAAATTAAAGCACGGGGATATAATATCATAGCCGTTGCCCCTATTTGGGTTGAGCCGCTTGGATTTTACTCCAAAAAAATAAAGAACATTGCCGAATTGCCTGAAAAAGCACGCATTGCTATTCCCAGCGATTCCTCTAATCAGGCGCGGGCCCTTAATCTGCTGGCAGCCCACAAGCTTATTACCCTTTCTGAAGCCCACTCCTTTTTAACCTCCCTGGCCGATATTAAGGAAAACCCCAAAAAGTTCCAATTTATTGAGCTCGATGGTGCTCAGCTTCCCCGCTCCTTGGCTGATGTGGAAATGGCTGCCATTAATACCAACTACCTCATTGCTGCCAACCTGGATGCCCACACCGCCCTTATTCATGAAGAGGTAAAAGACAATCCCTATATCAACCTCATAGTTGTTCGCAAGGAAGACAAAGATAAACCAGAGACCAAAGCCCTTATCAAGGCTTTTCAATCTGAAAAGGTTAAAACCTATATGCTTCAAACCTTTAAAAATGCCATCTTGCCCGCTTGGTAAACCATTACCTTAATCTTCTTCCATTCGCTGTATTTTCCAGCTTGATAGTTCTGCCTTGTTAGTAAAGCTCATGGATACTCTTCCCTACTCTCACAATCCCCTCGGTGATAAGCTGGCAGCTGATGGCATCACCCTTCTTGAGAAGGACAGTTTTAATGATCGTATCAGCTCTTCTTCTCTCCCAACTTCCGTAGGGTTAGAGGTGACTCCTCCTGAGCTTTCTACAACTTCAAGAACTGTGAATTCAGATGAGATCGTTGTTAAATTTGAGAATGTCACCCGATTATACGGCAAAAAAACAGCACTCGACAATATAAGCCTTTCCATCCCACGGGGAGAGATTTTTGGCATTATCGGGCATTCGGGAGCTGGTAAAACCACTCTCTTGCGCTGCCTTGCTGGGCTGGAACGGCCAGATCAGGGGCGTATTCTTATTGAGGGGCAAGATTTTTCACAACTCTCAGAAAAAAAACTCCGCTCCTTGCGCCAACGGATTGGCCTCGTCTTTCAGCATTTCAACCTTCTGTCATCAAAAACGGTGGCTGACAATATTGCGCTCCCCCTTAAAATTGCTGGTATCCCCAAAAAAGAGAGAAGCACCCGTATTACAGAACTGCTTGAACTTGTTGGTTTAGACCAGCATGCTGATTTTTACCCCTCTCAGCTTTCCGGCGGCCAAAAACAACGTGTGGGTATTGCTAGGGCTTTAGCGGGAAAACCTGCTTTGCTCCTCTGCGATGAAGCGACCTCTGCCCTCGATCCTGAGACCACACGCTCTATTCTTGAGCTCCTCCAAACCATTAACCAAAAACTTAACCTTACCATAGTCCTTATCACCCATGAGATGAGCGTTATTCGAAACCTCGCCCGTTATGTGATGGTCCTAAATGGGGGGAAAATTGCAGAACAGGGTTTGGTAAGCAATGTGTTTGCACACCCACGAGAAGCCATTACTAAAGCCATGCTCCAGGAAATTCGCCCACAACTTCCCAAAACAATCCTTCAAAAGCTCGTTAGTAGCCTTCCCCCCATCCCATCTACCTCCCCTGCCTCCGCCATGGAGTACGCCTATTATGCCATTCTCCAAGTGAATATGTCGGGGAGTCTTATCCGCAGCCCCTTTATTGCTGAGCTCCAAAGCATACATCATTTAACGCCTATTTTACTGGAAGGCGGAATTTCTCACATCGGTAATATCCCTATTGGCACCTTATTTCTGGCTTTCCCAGCGCAAGAAGTTGAGCAGGCCCAAAAAATTATCCGCACCTACCCTATAGACACACTGGAAATGCTGGGCTATGTCACCTTTCCTTATTGAGCAAATAGAAAAATCCATCTGGCAGACGCTGGAAATGACAGCCGTTTCCGGTTTTTTCTCTCTTTTAGGAGGGCTTCCACTAGCATTACTGCTCGTGACCACCATGCCAAATGGTCTATACCCGCTCCCTGTTTTCAATCAAACCCTGGGCGGGATTATTAATGCGGTACGTTCTATTCCTTTTATTGTTCTTCTTATTGCCCTTATCCCTCTCACTCGCCTTATTATCGGTACTTCTATTGGTACAGGGGCTGCGATTGTCCCACTTTCCATTGCCGCTGTTCCTTATTTTGCCCGTATCGCCGAGGTTTCCTTAAAAGAAGTAGACCATGGCGTTATTGAAGCGGCCCATGCTATGGGAGCTGGAAAGTTTTTCATTATCCGTCAGGTTATGATCCCCGAGGCCCTTCCAGGGCTTATCTCCGGTTTTACCGTAACCCTTGTGACTCTTGTTAGCTCCTCAGCCATGGCTGGAGCAGTGGGAGGCGGCGGGCTGGGTGATTTAGCAATCCGCTATGGATATGAGCGTTTTCGTATCGATATTATGCTCATTGTTGTTGTGGTTCTTATTATCTTTGTCTGTCTTATCCAGTGGATCGGGGATAGGTTAGCGGCCTATACTGACCATGATTAGCAAAGCAGAACTTTCTCTTAAATTCTCCTTCCTTTCTCGCTCTTAGGGCTGATCAGCCTCGCTGGTTGGACTGATTATTTTGAGAGGGTTATGAGAAAAAACTTTCTATTTCCTTTGAATTTTTGTAAGCTCTCAATAGTCTGTTCAGGACTACCCTAATAATAAAAAAGGCATATTTCATTGGCCTTTAATTCCTATGGCGCTCATGATTAACAACTCTTTTTTGACAAGAACTCACTTTTTCAGCACCTTTCTTCTTACGGGGCTCCTTTCATTTTCCTCTCCCGTTATGGCGCAGAGCAGTAGTGCTTCTGTGACAACACCCAATGCGGAGAAATCGTCATCTGCTGATGAAAACGTTACGGTCCATGGGCAAAAGAATGTTTTACCTCGTGGCTATTCTTATGCTCCTTCTATGGAAATGCAGAGCGGCCCTGACCCCGACCGGGGAAACAAAATGCACCGTGACCCTGTAACGGGTGCTAATATCACCCGCTTTGGTTCTGCCTTCCAGGCAAGTAACCCCACACAACAAGGCCAATTGGGTGATGCCACAGGCAATGGTTGGTTGGCCCCTCACGGAAACCGCTAAAACTTACCTTATAACTAAGGCCTTTAGAGTTATTCTTATTGGGCTATAGTGCCTCTCTGAAGGCACGATTATGAGTTTGCTGGTAGATACACAAATTAAAACCTGAGAAAAATATCATCGCGAAGGATACCCTCGTCATGACCTCAATTGGCCAGACAGACAAGCTCTAGCCAGACAATCTCTCTGGTTTCCTGCTCTCTCGGGCTTCCTATTAGCAAGCCTTCTCAAGAAGGAAACATCTGTTTGGTGACCTCACCTTACCCTGTTTTTTTAACCTGCCGGGTCAGGGTACGCATTGTTACCAGCTCTTCTGCCATAGAAGGGTGAATGCCTATCGTGCGGTCAAAATCATGCTTATACAGCCCTGCAGTAACAGCAATAGCAATCCCTTGTAAGATTTCTGGAGCATCCTCACCCATCATATGGACGCCCAAAACTTTCTGGGAAGGAGTATCAACGACAATTTTCATGACAACCTTGCCAGAACGCTTGGTGATGGTCCGACGCATAGGTGTAAAACGCGAAACATAAATATCAACATCGCCCAGCGCAGCAGCTTCCTCCTCCGAAAGGCCAACACTTGCAATAGGAGGTGAAAAGAAAACAGCTTTAGGGGTTGTAGGAAAAGACCAATCATAATGGGGTTTACCGAAGAGCCTATCGGCCAACATATGCCCTTCTGCTATGGCAACTGGCGTTAAATTTAACTGGTTCGTAACATCTCCAATGGCATAAATATGCGGCTGAGAAGTCTCTTGTAAGGAATTGGTCACGATACTGCCATTTTCATCGACCTTAATACCAGCTTTGTCGAGGGCAAGGCTTTGAATATTGGGTTGGCGCCCTGTCGCAAATAATACGCTATCAACTTCTAGGGTAATGCCTTCATCAAGCTCAACCAGGCGCTGATTTCCTTTTGGCACAATACGCAACGGATGAACCCCTGAATGGCGATGAATACCACGCTCTAATATGGCTTCATGAAGGGCGATGCGCAAATCCCTATCAAACCCCCGCAAAGGCAGGTCTTGACGATAAACATGATGAACTTCTGCACCGAGGCCTGCAAAAATTCCCGAAAACTCAACCCCAATATAGCCACTTCCGATCACGCAGATTTTTTGAGGCATTTCAGCAAGATGAAAAATATCATCAGAGGAAATGGCATGCTCAATCCCTGGAATAGTACTGGGAAAATGCGGCTTACTGCCAGTGGCAATAACCACTCTCTCTGCTGTTATACGCTGCTCTTTTCCGTTGGGGTCTAGCTCTGAAGGAGCAATATAAACCGTATGCTCATCCACAAACCCGGCCATACCGGTGAAAAGAGCAACCCCTGCCTTTTGCAACATGCTGACATAAATGCCATTCAGGCGTTCAACCTCAGTATTTCGGGCTGAAGTCAGCACAGACCACTGGTGATTAGGGGGTGAAACATCCCACCCAAACGCCCGACTATCCTCAATCATGCCACTATATTCACTGGCATAGAGCATTATTTTTTTTGGAACACACCCGACATTGACGCAAGTCCCCCCCCAGTGCCTTCCCTCAACGATCCCCACCTTGGCACCATGAGATGCCGCAATGCGTGCGCAACGCACCCCCCCAGAGCCTGCGCCAATTACGAGAAGATCAAAATCAAAGGCCATAGCAACATCCCTTTATTCCCTTGGGGTTCCGGCAAAGTATAGGTACCAAAAGATATAGGTACCAAATCGTCTAATGTATTATTTTTCAGCAAATGCTTTTTCAACCACATAAGAGCCAGGATGATTATTATTCCCTTCATCAAAACCACGGTTTTTTAAAAGATTTTCTGTATCAGCCAACATCTCTGGAGAGCCACAAATCATCACCCTGTCATGTTCTGGATCAAGCGTATCGATATTCAGATCCGTAAAAACCTTACTGTTTTCTATCAGGGTTGTAATACGCTGATTAACGGGAAAAGGCTCACGAGTTACAGCGGGATAATAAAGAAGTTTTGCTGACACGTCCTCTCCCAGAAATTCATGGGAAGGCAGTTCTTTAGTAATATAATCCCGATAGGCTAACTCTTTGACCTCCCTAACAGTATGGGTCAGAATGACTTTATCAAACCGTTCATAACTGGCAGGATCACGAATAAGGCTCAAGAAAGGGGCCAAACCCGTACCTGTTGAAAGAAAATAGAGGTTACGCCCCGGGCGTAAATTATCCAACAACAAAGTGCCTGTCGGTTTTCTCCCGATCAGAACGGTATCTCCAACCTGGACATGACATAACCTTGACGTAAGCGGGCCATCGGGCACCTTGATGGACAGGAATTCTAAATTTTCCTCATAATTGGCACTTACAATACTATAAGCTCTCAGAAGAGGCTTGCCCTCCACTTCTATACCAATCATGGCAAACTGACCGTTTTCAAACCGTAAGGACTGATCACGCGTGCAGGTAAAACTGAACAATCGATCAGTCCAATGGTGAACGCTAAGCACTTTTTCTGCATTTAAATGGCTATATTCTTTAGTCGGCGGTGCCAGCCTGTATGTTTCACTGACGGTCATTTGAGTGCTTCTCCTCCACTAAACTTGGGGCTTTACCATGCCTGATAGGCTATCTGGCTTGATCTATTGGGTTAATAAGCACGACATGCTCTGTTCATGCCAGCCACCAGTCCCACAGAGATGGAAAAACCATAATATTCTGGAAAACAGGATAGCTTTAGGAGTAAGAAAAAACAGAACTGCCAATATTTTGCAACAGGAAAATACCTGCCCGAGCATCTCTAACATTCAAAAAGCCTCAAAAGTCCCTATTTCCTGCTTTTTTGTGTGTTATTTTTCATCTCATCTTTCCTCCTGATCCTCTTTCCTATGATTTTATCCTTTATCTCTGCTTTGGTTATCCTATATAAGAGTACAAAATTGCAAAAACTAGCCCATTTTGTAAAAACCCCTTTGCCGACTATTTTCTAAATTCTCCTACGCAAGATATCCCATTGCCCTTCATTGATCTTTCAGCTTCTTTACATTTCAACATCACATATCTTTCATGATGCATAAGTCTCCTGCAGAGCAGGCTATGGAATATGCTGTGGCTCAAACAGGCCTTTCCCTTGAAAGGCGGGAAATCCCCCTTCTGTTACGGCGTATCGCCCGCCTTCTCCCCCCACGGTTAGAGAAAACCGAACAGCTAGATGATTTTATTCTCCCAGCCAATTCTTTCATCCGTCTTGTTTGTGATGTCCGCCGCAAAAAATGGACCAGCAGACTTATAGCCCTTTGCCAAAGCCACTCTATCGCCTGGGCATCACGGGAAGATATTTTATCAGCTGCCCACACTATTACCCTACCGGAACCCGATGATGGCGACCTCCTTCAAGCTCTTGAAAAAACCCTAGCAAACCGCTTAACTCAGGCCACATCTCAGCCCGAACACGCGTTTGACCTCCTTATTTCGGAGATTGAAGAAACAAAACCCGCTCCTTTATCGGCTAAGCAATTGGAAGCGGTAGCAGGAGTGATTGCCAAGACCTTTAAGGTGCCCGATCAACACCAGTTTTGCTCCCGTATAATCCACACCTATAAGGAGCAACAAGCCAAAATCCAACTTGTTGAGAAACAAACCCACCTAAAGCTCGCCAGTGAAAAGGCCAGACACGAAAACTGGGAAAACTCTCTCGTTGATTTTCATACTGTATCTGAACTTCTTTCCTGCTCGACAAAAGAGGCTTTACGTTGGATTGCTGAGCAGCGTATTCCCGTTGTACGTCGCCTTCAGCAAGGCGAACGCGAAATATGGCAGTTCGACCCGGAGGAAGTTGCAAAACTGGCCTTTAAAGTGCATGAATGGCGCCAGAAAGGGCACTCCAAAAGCAAGAAACACTCCAACAAAAAGCATGATCGCCATACCGATAAACCCCATGCCGCATGGATTTCCCTTTCAAAAAAGGCTGATACGGGCGATAAATCTGTCCAGAATGCCACCATTGCCAATATTGCAGCCCTAGACCGTTATGCAAGCCACTTTGCCACCGCCCGAGCCTTAAAACGCCATATTACCCTTGTTACTGGCCCCACCAACAGCGGCAAATCCCATATGGCTTTACGAGCCCTTGCCGATTCCCAAAGTGGATATGCCCTCGCCCCCCTCAGGCTCCTGGCCCATGAGTTCCGCGAAACATTAATGGAATATGGCCTCTCGGCGTCACTAGTAACGGGTGAGGAACGTATTCTGGTTCCCTCCAGCCCGTTTCTGGCGGCCACTGTTGAAATGTGCCCTTTTCATTCCCCCGTGGATGTTGCCATTATTGACGAAGCGCAAATGTTATTTGATGAAGACAGGGGTGCTGCCTGGACGGCAGCCATTATGGGGGTTCCGGCCCGCCATCTTTATATTCTGGGCGCACCTGAGGCTATACCCATTATTAGGCGCATTGCCAAACTCTGCGATGACCCGATTGATGAAATTAGCCTCCAGCGTAAAACCCCCCTCACTGCCTCGCTCAACCCTGTACGGCTCTCTAACCTCAAAAAAGGAGATGCTGTTATTGCCTTTTCTCGCCGTGATGTACTTGATATCCGGGCAGCCCTGCTTGCCCAGAACAAAAAGGTTGCTGTTGTGTATGGTGCCCTCAGCCCAGAAGTAAGGCGAGCTGAAGCCCAGCGTTTTAACTCTGGGCAGGCCGATATCCTTGTTGCGACAGATGCCATCGGCATGGGGCTAAACCTGAAGATACGGCGTATTATATTTGCTACCCTCCGCAAGTTTGATGGTAGCCAGATCCGTGACCTCACCACCCAGGAAGTAAAACAAATTGGCGGGCGTGCAGGCCGTTATGGCCATCATGATGCAGGGATTGTCTCTGTTCTTGCCGGAGCTGGAAACCCACACTTTATAAAACACCATCTCGAGGCTCCAACCCAACCGCCAACCGAGTTACGCCCGCTTGTACAACCCGACATTGAAATTATTCAAGCCATTGCCGAAGAAATACGCTCCGAAAGTTTATTTGGCGTGCTCACCCGCATTAACCGTGCTGTCCTCAGGGCTGACGACCCCAACTATCGCCTAGCGGATATGAGCCAATCTTTTGCCATTGCTGCCGCCCTTGAAGGCATTCCCGACCTTACCCTTTCCCAACGGTGGACTTACGCACTATGCCCAATTGATGAGCGCGATGAAGGTATAAGCAGGCTTACACGATGGGCCCTTAAACATGCGACAAACCAACAAATTCTCCCCCCTGGAACAGGCCACCTACCCGCGCCAGAAAAAACCAGTCGCGAAGAATTAGAGTTAGCAGAAAAACGCTATAAACGCCTTGTCGCTTGGCGATGGCTTGCCTTACGTTTTCCAGATGTCTACATTAACCTCCAAGAGGCAGAACATAATACAGCCAAGCTCAATAGTTGGATTGAAAATGTCTTACGTCAGCAAAGTCGAATGAAAACTCGCCACTAGATTTTCATTTTTCTTC
Source organism: Entomobacter blattae (assembly GCF_014672835.1). Classification (NCBI taxonomy): domain Bacteria; kingdom Pseudomonadati; phylum Pseudomonadota; class Alphaproteobacteria; order Acetobacterales; family Acetobacteraceae; genus Entomobacter; species Entomobacter blattae. The sequence continues at coordinate 2,524,984 of NZ_CP060244.1, forward strand.
ACCATAAAACTTAAACT